>NZ_BAACAP010000250.1:0-167926 GCF_045865695.1 Scytonema hankhaensis NUACC26 | reverse complement strand
GAATTTGAATTGGAGTTGATTGCTAAATCTTGGAAAGATCAAGCCTTCAAACAAGAACTGCTCAATAACCCGAAAGCAGTGTATGCCAGAGAGTTGCAGCAAGAACTGCCGCAAGGATTAGAAATTCGGGTACTAGAGGAAACTCCCAGCACTCTCTATTTAGTCATTCCTCGCAATCCGATGAACGCGCAAGTTACTGAAGATTTATCTGAGGAAGCACTCGAGTCTGTTGCTGGCGGAGGTTTTGTTGGTGGGATCAGTGTAATAGCCGAGGGTCATCTGATCACCTAACTTGAAGTTGGTGTTTTTTTTAGTATAGTCAACTTGGGAAGACTTGTAAGAAAAATTAAAAGTTTATGGCTAAGAAGCTGCTAGCTATTTTTTCTAAAGTTTTCCTGAAAAGTTAATCTTTTTCTGCCGATTTTCGCGCTAATAAACTACTCAACGTTAACCCTGAAACTTGGAGAGTTTGATATGTCTGAACAACAGCCCAAACGCCTGAACCGACACGAATTTGAATTGGAGTTGATTGCTAAATCTTGGAAAGATCAAGCCTTCAAACAAGAACTGCTCAATAACCCGAAAGCGCTGTATGCTAGAGAGTTGCAGCAAGAACTGCCGCAAGGATTAGAAATTCGGGTACTAGAGGAAACTCCTAGCACTCTCTATTTAGTCATTCCGCGCAATCCGATGACAGCGCAAGTCACCGAAGATTTATCTGAGGAAGCACTTGAGTCTGTGGCTGGCGGAGGTCTTGCTGTTAGTGTTGGCATAGCAGCTGGACTTGAAGCAATCTGGTGATTTGAAGTTGGTGTTTTCTCAAAGTAGTTAACTTGTCAAAACTTTAGGGGGAACTCAGAGTCAAGGCTACGCTAGTTGTTTTCTCGAACTGAGACTACCCCTAGAGTGATTTCATCTGACCCGAAAGGCATTAATACTTACATCCAGCACTTTACTTATCCTGACTGTTTTATTAGTAAAATCAACTGGAGTAGACTAATCCTCAAACTCCTACTTCATTCTAGTTAGACAGTCAGGACATTACTAAAGTAGAGCAAATAATTTTTGCTTCTCCCAAAGTTTAGTCAGTAAATTACCTATTTTTAATGCCGCTATCGGTATTAAAGCTCTGATGTAATTATTGTTTCACAGGATAAAATCATGAATAAGCTATCTCCAAATATTACCCAATATATTTCAAAAGAAAAAACTGATTTTAGTTTACAGGAAAAAAATCTTTTGAAGCTGGGCTGGTCTAATGATTTTGTAATATTAGATGAAGAAGAATTATTATCTGTAAGTCATCTAAAACGTTTCTTTGAGCGGTGGCATGGTGATTCAGATTTTCGCAACCAGTTATTGGCAAATTCACATGAGGCTGTTCTTCGCTACAATATAAAGGTAGATCCAGAGGAAATCAGACCATTATGGGATAAAGAATCTGCGGAAAAGTTTAGTGAAGAGAAACATCCTGAAGAAATACCTGCTTCGGAATTGTTAGAGCATTATCGGTCATTTACTCAGAAGACTAGACCAGAACTGATGAAATCTGTTGGGTCTTCTTCAAGTAATCCGCGATTCAAAGGATGGCGACAGCGGCAGATTGCTCGTACTACAAGTCAGTTTAAACAGCTGCTTCATGATGCTCTTGCACACGCTCCTGTTTGTTTTGAACTTAGTAAAGGATGTTCTGTTGGTTGCTGGTTCTGTGGTGTTTCTGCACCTCGGTTGAGCGATATTTTCTTTTACACTCAAGAGAATGCTAAGTTATGGCGCGAAGTACTTGAATTAATGAAAGAAATACTTGGATCGGCAGCGGGTGCTGGCTTTTGCTACTGGGCATCAGACCCCCTAGATAACCCAGATTATGAAAAATTCTGTAGCGATTTTCACGAGATATTGGGAGGCTTTCCCCAAACAACTACAGCTCAACCAATGAAAGACCCAGAGCGGGTTCGAGCCTTTTTAAAGTTATCAAAAGAGAAGGGATGCCCCCTGAATCGTTTCTCAATTCTTTCTTTAAAGGTATTGAATCAAGTGCATGAAGAGTTTAGCGCTGAAGAGTTAGCTCTTGTCAAACTAGTACTTCTACATGAAGAGGGAAACATCCCCAAAGCTACAGCAGGTCGAGCACGAGAGCGACAGCTAAAGAAGGGAGAGAAAGACAATAAAACCTATTCTCCAGATCAAGGAACTATTGCCTGTGCAACAGGATTTTTATTCAACATGGTCGATCGGAGTGTCAAACTCATCAGTCCTTGTAATGCTGATGAGCGTTGGCCCTTGGGCTACATAATTTATGATGAAGGAACTTTTTCCAATGTCAATGACCTGAAGCTTCTCTTGGAGAGGATGATAGACAATCATATGTCTCTTACTGTAAGACAGAATGATTCGATCGGTTTCCGTCGTGACTTGAGATACGAAAGCCTTCCTGATGGTTTTCAACTCTCAACCAACCTCAAAACTTTTAAGTTTCAAAACGACCCTTATCTTAGAGAGTTAGGTGAGTTAATCAATAAAGGTGACAAAACCGCCGCAGAGATTGCTTTTTTGTTCGACATTCGTGGAATCTCACCCGAACATACATTTCACAATCTTAATTTGCTCCTTAGTAAAGGGGTTTTAGACAACGAACCCAAGTCTAAAACTGCTGCAGTTACAAATTAGAGTTAACGAGTTTTAATCGATAAATCTGAGCAATTTAACTGTTTTTCTGTGGCTGTTTTTTAACTTGAAGTCATTTTTTGCAACTAAGCTAATTCTCTAGGAGAAAGCTATGACTGATGTGTGCTTGGTACTGATGCCTTATGCTTCAGTTGAACGACCTTCGATCGCGCTTGGATTGTTAAAGGCTTGCCTACAGCAAAGTCAGATCCAAACAGCGGTTATCTATCCAAATATTTGGTTTGCAGAAGAAATTGGTCTGGACGTATATACGTCTCTCAGCGATGTTCTGGTGATGCACTTTTTGGGCGAGTGGACATTTTCTGGAGCGGCATTTCCAGACTTTCAACCCGAGCGCTCAGAATATTTCCGCCTTGTCAAGTCACTTAACGCCAACTTAAAGACGGATATATTTTGGGAGGTTCGCCAGAAGGCAGTATCATTCGTTGAGCGTGTGGCTCACTCCATCCTGGATTTACGACCTCGTCTTGTTGGCTGTAGTTCCACATTTCAGCAGCACTGTGCTTCGTTGGCTCTCCTCAGGAAAATTAGGGAACTAAACCCTGACGTCATCACATTTATGGGTGGAGCCAACTGCGAAGCAGAGATGGGTCTAACCACTCACCGGGAGTTTCCTTGGGTGGACTTTGTTTTATCGGGTGAAGGGGATGATTTGCTGCCTAAATTCTGCAAAAAAGTTTTGGAGCATGGTCGTGACGTTAGCCCAACAAAGCTGCCCTACGGTGTCATTGCCCCTGCTCATCGTCATGCCAGTATGGTTGGAATTCAAGCTCCAAGAGCTTCCGCAGACAAATTGGATCGGCTGCCAACTCCTAATTATGACGATTACTTTGAAACTCTCCGCACTTCCCAAATTGCTCCATACATCAAGCCTGGACTACTGATTGAAACAGCTCGCGGCTGTTGGTGGGGGCAGAAACACCATTGCACGTTCTGCGGTCTCAACGGAAGCGGTATAACTTTCCGGTCGAAGTCTCCGACGCGGGTGATGGAAGAGGTCACTCAATTAACGCAGCGGTACGGGATGCGAAAGCTTGAGGTTGTCGATAATATCATGGATATGGATTACATGAATACGGTTCTTCCAGCTCTTGCTGCAGAAGAGGAACCGTACAGGATCTTTTACGAAACAAAGGCGAATCTGAGGCGCGAACATGTGCAACAACTGGCAGAGGCTGGTGTTCGTTGGATTCAGCCAGGAATTGAAAACATGCATGAAGGTCCTTTAAAGCTGATCGATAAAGGGACGACTGCTTGGGTAAATGCGCAGTTACTAAAGTGGGCAAGGGAATTTGGCATTAGAGTGGCATGGAATTTCTTAAGCGACATTCCAGGAGAGCTAGACGAGTGGTACAGCGAGATGGCAGCATGGTTGCCGCTAATTTTTCATCTACAGCCGCCCTCTAATGTAACCGGAATCCGATTTGACCGATTTAGCCCCTATCACGAACGGTCAGCCGAGTGGGGGCTAAAGCTTGTACCCAACCCGATGTACTCGTATCTATATCCTTTATCTATAGAGACGATTGCTGGTCTAGCGTACTTTTTTGAAGATCCAGCTGATATGCAGCGTCGGACACCTGATGAGAATGGCAAGCGGAAAGACCGACCAGGGCTAGAAGCACTAAAAGCTTGTGTGAGCGAATGGAAACAGCTAGACCAAAAAGAGTCACCGATGTTAAGCATGAAAGACGATGGCGATCGCTTGACTATCACCGATACTAGACCGTGCGCGATTGAGTCCCAACTTAGCTTAGAGGGATTAGCCTATTGGGTGTACAAAGCATGCGATCGCGCTCTCACGCCTCGGGAGCTAGTAAAAGCGTTGCGTACACAGTCAGAACTCAACGTTTCTTGGGAAGATCTTGAGCCAATTACAACTGAACTACAGGAGCGCAAGATTCTGATAGACCTTAACAATCGGTTGCTGAGTTTGGCAGTGAACGAACCCTACTTACCTTACCTATCACCAATAGAATCCCCTGGAGGATATGTTGACGCTACTGGGTTCATTCGTAGCAAGCGTAAACCACGCACCACTTTAGAGATGTGGGGTTTTACTGGGAATTTAAAGAAGTAGTGGGTTGTGTGGGTGGCTTTGCAGATCAAACCCAACAGCAAAAAAGGCATGCGCGAACACAAGCAGGTAACAAAGTAATGAATCGGTTTAACTGGCAGTTGTGGCAGCGGTTTTGGGCGATCGCTAAACCCTACTGGTTTAAGAGTGAGAAATGGCGTGCGAGAGGACTGCTGGCTATTTTGCTGATGTTGGCACTAGTTGCCGCTGGTCTGCAAGTGCTGATCAGTTTTATGAATCGAAATCTAGTCAACGCGCTTACACAAAAGAATATAGAAAGCTTCTATCGCACTGTCTGGATTTTTGTGTGTGTAATTGTCGTGGCAATCCCTTTGGTCGTCTTTTTCGACTACGTCCGAAAAAAGCTGAGTTTGTACTGGCGGCGGTGGTTGACTAATCAGTTTCTTGACGAGTATTTTCAAAACCGGGCTTACTACCAAATCAACTCCGACCCTCAGGTTGATAACCCCGATCAACGGATATCTGAAGATATTAACAGCTTTACTAAAGTTTCTCTAGACTTTTTGTTAATTGTTCTAACTTCAGTGACAACTCTGATTGGTTTTATAGGAGTGCTAGGGTCAATTTCTATCACCCTCGTCATCGTCTTGGTAGTGTACGCGCTCGCGGGCACCGTGATTACTGTGTTGATTGGCAAACGACTGATTGGGCTAAACTTCAATCAGCTCAGGAAGGAAGCAGACTTTCGCTATGGTCTAGTGCATGTGCGTGACCATGCCGAATCGATTGCCTTTTATCGGGGGGAAGCACAGGAATCTGAGGAGGTGAAGCAACGATTCGATGAGGCGTATCGGAACTTTAATCGCGTGATTGCCTGGGAACGGAATTTAGGTTTTTTTACTACAGGTTATGATTATGCGATCGTGCTTTTGCCTTTTGTGGTACTTGCGCCTGCGTACTTTGCGGGTCAAATTCAATTGGGAGTTATTACCCAAGCGGGTATTGCTTTCACTCAGGTATTACGTGCGCTGTCTGTAATTGTGAGTAAGTTTGAACAGCTGAGTGCGTTTGCGGCTGGAGTGAATCGTTTAGCTTTGTTCGATCGGACCCTAAACACTGCTCATCAAATCCGAAAAGAAGGAGCGACGGTAATTGATACAGCGCTTGATTCTCAACTAGCACTGAAACACGTTACCTTGAACACCCCCAACTATCAAAAGACTTTAGTTAGGGATTTGTCAATGGCGTTACCACCGGAGGAAGGGTTGCTGATTGTGGGTCAAAGTGGCACTGGCAAGAGTTCTCTACTGCGAGCGATCGCTGGCTTATGGAACGCAGGCACAGGCTGCATTATCCGACCAAAACTTGAGGAGATGCTATTTTTACCCCAACGACCCTATATGCTTTTGGGTTCTCTGCGTAGCCAATTGTTATACCCTAATACCAACTGTGAAATCTTGGAAGAGAAACTTTACCAGGTATTACAACAGGTGAATCTTGCCGACCTGCCAAACAGAGCTGGTGGTCTTGATGCAGAGTTAGACTGGGCTGATATTTTGTCCTTGGGCGAACAACAACGTCTTGCCTTCGCCCGCCTGCTGCTTACGCAACCCCGCTATGCCATTTTGGATGAAGCAACTAGCGCCTTAGATAGTCAAAACGAGCAGCGTCTATATACGCAACTACACACAACTGCCACAACGTTCATCAGTGTTGGTCATCGCCCTAGTTTGGTGCAGTATCACCAGTACGTCTTAGCACTCTTAGGAGATTCTAGTTGGCAGCTTATGCCTGCTCAAAGCTACACATCCAGTGCTAATTTGATGGACTAGCGGGATTTTTTGAAGAAGGTAAGTCTTTCGATAGTTGACAACACCAGTTTGCGTATACGTTTTGCTACTTTTTCTTCTTTGGCTGACAGTTCTATTGGCGGGTTCCAGACTAATGGACGCATAGTGGCTGCACTCCTGATACCATGTTCTCCTCTTTTTACACTCTGCAAAAACTGTGCATCTTGTCAACTACTTTTACTGGACTGGCGCTCTAGCTGTGAGAATTTATTCTCTGGTAGTTGAACAAGAGAATGAAACAGCCCTACACAAATACTGTACATTTTAACCAGCTTTTTTATCCTGAAAATTTCCAACTTACAGAAAGTATTATCCAACTAAAAAAATGTGATTTCTTACATAAAAATTGTGCATTGTATCTATATTTTTTACTGGTTAAGGTTATTATTAGCAATCTAAAATTACAGTTTTACTTTAGTCAATCTTGACTAAAGTAACAACAGCAAAAGTGATTAATAACCTTTAGTCACTTGTATCTCGATGAAGTAAACAAAGGAGAAACATATCATGACGAACAATCCCATAGACCCTAAAAAGAAAATCAACCCCAACCAGGAACCAAATGAGTTATCTGAGCAAGAGCTTGAGTCTGTTGCTGGTGGTGGAATAATTGACGACGTTAAGGACTTTGCTAAGGACGTTTACAAAGAAGGCAAAGAGTTAATTTCAGATATCAAAAAAGCTCTCTAGACATATCTAACAAAGTATCTGAAAAAAGATGTCTAAAAATTAAGTAATGCCAAATAATTTTCAGACATCTTTTTTTTAGAATCGCCCTTTACTGCACACTCAGCAAAACCAAAAAAATAGTGAGTCTGATAGAAAGATACTGCATTGTAATCAGAGGTTATCTCACTAATCGCTGCTAAGTATCAATAGGAGGAAGGTATATGTCCATTGAAAGTGCAAAGGCATTTTATTCACGGATGACCACGGATGAAGCGTTCCGAACGCAACTAGAACAAGCTGCAAGTAAGGAAAAACGTCAGCAAATCATCCAAGCAGCTGGTTATGAATTCACCTCGGAAGAATGGCAAGCCGCCACGGCTCAAATTCACGAGTCAAAGGCTGATAGCGAACTGGGTGAAGCACAACTGGAAGCTGTCAGTGGTGGGGTAGTACAAGCAATATATGGTGCGATTTGGGCTGACGACTGGTTCAAGTAAAACCAATTAGCGAGTAAATCAAAGAGGAATCTATGTCTATTGAAAGCGCAAAAGCATTCTATTCCAGAATGACTACGGATGTAAAATTCCGGACTCAACTTGAACAAGCAGCAACTAGTGAGCAACGCCAACAAATCATCCAAGCCGCTGGTTATGAATTCACCCCAGAAGAATGGGAAGTGGCTAAAGCTCAAATTAACGAAGAACTCAGCGACGCAGAATTAACAGCCGTTAGCGGTGGGTTGTCTATTCTTCCCGGTGTCCCCGATGTCCCAGGTTTTCCCATCACTCCCTTATACGGGAAGCCAACTATCTATACTGAGCCTTAATAACCGAGCGGTTAACCAAGTAGAGCTAATGACCAAAAGGGAGAGAAAATACGCTTTTCTCTCCTGAAAGAGCACAGAACACAGCATACACATAACTTGATTTATTCCCTATATGGACAAAAATGTTGTGTCAAATAAATATCGCAGAATTAGTTATGCCGTTTGGGAGATTACCCTGAAGTGCAACCTTGCTTGTAACCACTGCGGTTCTAGAGCTGGGCAAGCCCGCACTAAAGAACTCTCCACAGAAGAAGCCTTGGACGTAGTTAGGCAATTGGCTGAGGTGGGGATTAAAGAAGTCACTCTAATTGGCGGCGAAGCGTTTATGCGTCCCGACTGGTTAGAGATTGCTCAAGCCATCACGCAAGCGGGTATGATTTGTGGCATGACTACAGGGGGTTTTGGTATTTCCCTAGAAACCGCACGCCGGATGAAGCAGGCAGGAATTGCCGCTGTCTCTATCTCTGTAGATGGTGGCACAGCAGAGACTCACGATCGCCTGCGGGGGAAAAAAGGCGCTTGGCAGTCTGCGTTTAAAACCATGAGCCACTTCCAAGAAGTTGGCATCTATTTTGGCTGCAACACTCAAATCAACCGCTTGTCTGCTCCGAAATTTCCCCTTATCTACGAGCAGATCCGTGACGCTGGTGCTAGGGCTTGGCAGATCCAACTGACCGTTCCTATGGGTAACGCCGCAGATAACGCAGACATTCTGCTACAGCCTTACGAACTACTAGACCTCTACCCCATGCTTGCCCGTGTTACCAAGCGGGCTAACCGTGAAGGAGTTCGGGTACAACCAGGTAACAATATCGGTTACTACGGTCCTTATGAACGGCTTATGCGCGGAGGCGGGAATGAATGGGGATTTTGGCAAGGCTGTGGCGCAGGACTTTCCACCCTGGGTCTTGAAGCCGACGGTGCAATCAAAGGCTGCCCTTCACTGCCCACAGCAGCTTACACTGGCGGTAACATCCGAAACCGCTCCCTACGGGAAATTATTGAGCAGACCGAAGAATTGCGGTTTAACCTCGGTGCAGATACTCCCCAAGGAACAGAACACTTGTGGGGATTCTGCAAGACTTGTGAGTTTGCACAACTCTGCCGTGGCGGCTGCACTTGGACGGCGCATGTATTCTTCGATCGCAGAGGGAACAACCCTTACTGCCACTACCGCGCTTTAGAACAGGCAAAGCGGGGGATACGGGAACGAGTATACCCAAAGGTGCGGGCGCAGGGACTGCCCTTCGATAATGGTGAGTTTGCCTTAATTGAGGAGCCGCTTGACGCTCCCTGGGTTGAGAATGACCTACTTCATTTTACAGGCGATCGCATTCAGTGGTCAGATAGCTGGCAGGATGAACCCAAATCTTCTTACGCTCTAGCAAGATAAATACTATGAGTAAAACAACTGGTGATTCCCTTAGTTTAGAGAAAGAATCTTTACCCTACAAGGGAACTGACAATTTTGAAACCTCAAATGCTCATCTTCCTCTTTTACCGCGTTCTGGTTGGCAAAACCAACGAGCTTTTTTGAGTGTTCTTGTTAAGGCAAAGCGATCCCTAGACATAGCAGAGATTGCTGCTACTCTTTGGGATTGAGGCAACTTATTTAATCGCCTCGGAAAAATGTATGTCTGTTGAAAGCGCAAAAGCCTTTTATGAGAGAGTAGCGACGGATGAAGCCTTTCAAAAGCAACTCCGAGCAGCCAGTGACGATCGACGCCAAGAGATTATACTAGCTGCTGGCTACAGTTTTACATGGCAAGAATGGGAAGTCGCCCAGGCACAAATCTCAAAGTCAGATGACGGTAAACTCAGTGACGCACAGCTAGAGGCGATCGCTGGGGGAGTTGGAGCTGTCGCTGGGGGGCAGGCATCGTTCAACGAAGAGCCACGCGGTAGAGTACGGTTGGGTTTAAAGCAATCAATCGGCTCAATCAAGCTCTTACATCGGTTATTTTACCCGCCTACCTGGTCGATCGGGACTAAACTCTCGGTAGCACTGCTCTCAGTTACGCTGATACCGATGAGCTTCACCACTTATCACAACCTGCAAGAGAGCCTCAAAAATGCAAAGGACAGCGAGTACCGTAAACTGGAACTTTTAGCCACCAGTAATGCTAGTCGCCTCGACCAGCTAATTATTGATATCCAGCGCGTTGCTGTCCAAGTAAGTACTGACAAAGATGTGGTGGGTTTCCTCGCTTCTACCACGCCCCAGAAACAAGAATCTTTCCGCTCCTCCATGCAACGAACGCTGGATAACGTCTTTCGCTCTAATCCAGACTATGATGTAGTCTACGTCATAGACAGCAACGGTCGTTGCCTAGCTGCTACCGATCCAACATTTATTGGTCAAAACTACGCTTTCCGCAAGTACTTCGGCTCCAGCATCCAGGGACGCCCTTACGTCTCTAGCATTCTGGTTGGTAAAACAAGCAAACGACCTGGTATCTACTTCTCTAACCCTGTGCGGTCTGAAACTGGCAAGATTGTGGGAGTGGCAGTTTTAAAGATTAAGGGAGAGGACATATGGTCGATTGTGAATGCACTGCAGGCAGGTTCTCAGAGCCATGCCTTCTTGGTTGACCAGTACGGGGTAATTATTAGCCACCCCGATAAGTCCCTACTTTACCATAGCCTTACAAAGTTACCACCAGAAAAACTCAAGCAGATTGAGAGCGACCGACCTGATGATGTCAATCAGATTAAAAACCTTGACGTTCCGGAGTTAGCAGCGGTAATGGTGGGAGCCAAAGATACCGGTCGCACCAGCTATTACTCCCCGTTGGAGAAAACGCGCCAGACGATCGGCTTTGCCCCTTTAGAAGTGCAACCTTGGGTTTTGGGGGTGAACAAACCCAACGAAAAGTTTTACGATCCCCTAAATCACTTAATCTGGCAAAATAGCCTCAGCTTATTGGCAGTGGGAGCGATCGCCGCAATCATAGCACTGATCCTGGCGCGAAGCATTGCTAGACCGATTCGTGCTCTTACCAAGGCAGCGGAAACACTAGTGGAGCAGGACGATTTCGATTCTCAAAAGTTAACTGAGGTATCTCGCACGACGGACGACATTGGTCAACTGGTGCGCGTTTTCCTACAAATGGCTCAACAAGTGAAGGCGCGAGAGCAAAAGCTCAAACAGCAAGTCAAGGAATTATACATTGAGATTGACGAAGCGAAAAAAGCACGTCAGGTAGCTGAAATTACTCAAACGGATTACTTCGAGCAGTTGCAGAAAAAGGCGCGAAAGCTCAAGGGTCGAACGGTAAAAACTGGTGAAACTGAGCCAGATTACTTCGAGCAGTTGCAGCAGAAGGCGCAAAAGCTCAAGGGACGAGCAGTAAAAGTGGTTGAATAAAATGGCTTTAACACAATTCCATACTTAAAGGTATTGCATTATGTCTCAAATTGTGTCTATTCACTCATTCCGTGGTGGAACTGGCAAATCAAACCTGACTGCTAACCTAGCTGCTACTCTTGCATACGGGGGGCAAAGGGTCGGTATTATTGACACCGATATTCAGTCACCTGGGATTCACGTTATTTTCGGTCTAGATGAGGAAAAAATAAACCGCTCCCTCAATGACTACTTATGGGGTCGCTGTAGTATTAAAGATGCTGCCTACGATGTCAGTGACGCTGTAGCAGCCGAGGAGGAAAAAGCTGTGGCAGGCAGCCTCTACCTTATTCCCTCTAGTATTAAAGCGTCGGAAATTTCTCGAGTTCTGCGCGAGGGTTATGACGTGGGCAGACTCAACGATGGCTTTGAGGATCTTATTCACGATTTGAATTTAGACTACCTTTTGATTGATACTCACCCAGGTCTCAATGAAGAAACCTTACTTTCCATCGCTATCTCTGATATATTAGTTGTCATCCTGCGTCCAGACCGCCAAGATTTCCAGGGTACTGCTGTAACGGTGGATGTGGCGAGAAAGTTGGAGGTGTCCAAAATGCTGTTGGTAGTGAACAAGGTGCTGCCAACCTTCGATTTCGATGCCTTAGAGGAACAGATGGAGACGACTTACAACACCCCAGTGGCAGGCATTGTACCCCTTTCTGAAGAGATAGTTCAGCTAGGTAGCGGTGGTTTATTCTGCCAGCACTACTCTGACCATCCCTTCACCCAAACAGTGACAAAAATCGCCAAACAGATTGTTGGAAAGGGTTGAGGGAAGTAAGTTTCTTATTGGGGTCCGCTATATGAACCAACAGGAATTTCGGAAGAGTGTACTTGCGTCCTATGGTGCTAATGCCTTAGAGATAGAAGAACTGCTTGCCTACAATCAAAACGTCTTCGATCGCAGTTGTTTAAAACTCCCCGTCAAGTTTCCGCTTGCACCCGAAGCTCATGTGACCGCTTGGGAGGAATACGTCGTTGCAGCTAGGGAAATAGGAGCATTTGAGGCACTGAAGCAACGGCTGGTGCAGTTAAAGTTTCCCATACTCAAGGGTATCAGCCACACGTCAGCATATCGCTCTGCCACCCGTAAGGGTGTTCCGGTGGATACTATGCCCCAGGCAACTAGTTTGATTTTGAAGCAACCTGAGAAACTCCAGTTAATGATACATCAAAGCTTAGCAGGAGCCATCCCCGTTTTGCTCACTGGTAACCGGGAAGATTTTGTTTCTTTGGTACAGGCGTTAACAATGCGGAATGAACCACTACCAGTCCCTGCTTCTATGGGAGCATGCATGGTCGCTGGTTTCAACAACTGGGATCGGGTTCGCTTGTATCGCAAACAATGGGAAGGGCAAAATCCGGCGAATTGCTCCGAAGCCAGTTGGGCTGCGGAGTTTGGGCGGCTCATCCCCCAAAAAGATTTGTATCAGGATCGGTTTATTATTTTAAGTGATGGTTTTTATAGCGACGTTTCAGCCAATGATATAGGACTCCCGGAACCAGAGTGGCGGCGTCTATCCTTGACAATTCGGCTGGAACATGAATGTACCCACTACTTCACGCGCCGCTTGTTTGACTCAATGCGCGACAATCTGCTCGACGAACTGATTGCCGATTACAGGGGCATTGTGGCAGCGATAGGACATTATCGGGCTGACTGGTTTTTGCGCTTTGTGGGACTGGAGTCTTTTCCAGATTACCGTGAGGGGGGTAGACTACAAAACTACCGGGGTCAGCCACCACTTTCGGATGGAGCTTTTAAGATTTTACAGGCGTTGGTGAAGGATGCTGCCGAAAATTTGCAACGCTTTGATGCTGAGTATGCAGTCAAATTAAAAACCCTTAATGGTCAAATCTTTATGTTGATGGCATTGACCTATTTAACATTGGAAGAATTGGCTTCACTAGAGGCGAGCTTGTATATCCAAACGACTATAGAACAATTGCGAACAACTTTTTGTATGTAAATTTTAATTGTGTTTTTTTTACACAATACATGCACTTTCTTCTCGTTCCTACGCTCCGCGTGGGAACGCATTCTGGAGGCTCTACCTCCAATAATATACCAGAGGCAGAGCCTTTGGGTAGGCATTTCCAGGCTGGAGCCTGGGAACGAGAGAAACAATAAAGGTATAAATTATGAAAGAGATTTTACTGCAGGAATTAAGTAATAGCGACATCGAATGGATGGTCGCTACGGGTCATCGCAAGGAGATACCTGCTAACACTGTAGTTGTCCGGGAAGGAAAAACCCTTGATACCTTACATATCATACTGGATGGAACCTTGACAGTTACCGTCTCTCAAGCTAGTAACAATCCTCTGGATCGTGCTTTTGCAGCTATAGAGGGCGATGAAATCTTAGGTCGGGAAATTGCTAGGTTATCAAGTGGTGATGTTGTGGGAGAAATTCCCTTTGTCAATGTCCGCTCCACCGCTACCACGATTGAGGCTGTGGAAAAGTCGCTGGTGATGTCGATTCCAAAGCAAAAATTGGCGGCAAAATTGCAGCAGGATGTCGGTTTTGGTGCGCGATTTTATCGAGCGATCGCCATTCTGCTTTCTGACAGAATTAGTCAGCTTGGTCGTAGTAAACTTGTTTCCAGCCAGACACTCAGAGATATGCTGTTTGTTTTGGGCGAATTAAATGATAGTGACATTGATTGGATGATTGCTACAGGTAGTCGCCAAAAAATTGCCGCTAACACCGTAATTATACGTGAAGGAGGACCTGTGGATTCGCTGTTTGTTCTACTGAGTGGAACAATGTCAGTTTCTGTTTCTGAGGATAAGTATAATCCCTTAACCCGTGCCTTTGCAGCTTTAGAGGGTAGTGATTCAGGCAAAGAGATAGCGAGATTATCGAGGGGTGAAATCGTAGGAGAAACTCCTTTCATCGGCGAGCGCCTGCCTTCTGCAACTGTTAGGGCTACTGAAAACTCGCTTGTGTTGTCAATTAAGCGACAGCAATTAGCCGCAAAATTACAACAGGATGTCGGCTTTGCTTCTCGCTTTTATCGCGTGATTGCCACTTTGCTTTCAAATCGACTACAGGCAATGTTCAGTAGACTTGGTTATGGCAGGCGCGTTTATAGCAAAGGTCAGCCACTGAATGGAAATGTTGAATATGAGGATGAACTGGATTCTAACGTTTTAGATAGCATGGCATTGGCTGGAACTAGATTTGATTGGATCTTGAGCCGTCTAAGAGGAATTTAACTTTCTTCGACATAGAGTGTAAGGTGTTAGGTTTTAGCTTAACATCTATTTTTTTATTTGCAGTCTTTACCATGATAATTTTCAATATTATTCGTGTCCAGCAACTTATTAATGAGATTTATTTAGCTACAAAATCATTAGTCAAAACAAAAAATAGTGTAAAATTAAAATCAAAAAAAATACTAGTTTTATCAAAAAAAAGTGGATTGTTATCAAATGTTTTACTCCTTAAGCTATTAAATATAGCAGGTATGAATGAGAGGCAGGAAATAATTATCCGGAAAATATCATAAAGCCTGCAAGTTAAACACAAGGAGAAAGAATCATGGAAAACATTGAAGAAAAAAACTTGCCACTTTCCCAAGAGCAAGCTGAAGCTCAAGTTGAAGATGAGCTAAGTGCTGAAGAGGAAGACGCAGTTGCCGGAGGAGGAATTATTGGTGCAGCCTTAGGTGGTGCTGTTGGAGGTGCTGTAGGCTTTATTACAACTGGGACTTTAGACGGTGCTAAAGCTGGTGCTGCTGGCGGTATCGCAGTTGGAGGTTTCTTACCTGAGCCGTAATAATTTACGGCTCTCCTCTTGCTCATAATCAAAGCACCCCTCCCCGCCTCCGGCATCCCTCCACCACGTGGTAGAGGGATTGGGGGTGGGGTTCTGCGGTAATTGTGCGTAATTAACCGGACATGATATAAGGTATCTGCTTAACAGCTTTCTTTACTCTCAATGTAAACTCTAAACCTACGATAATTTGAGATGCTGAAGCAATCTAAGACAAACAAATTTACTCAAGCTGCCTTAAGGTTTGTAATTTTCACAATAGCTCTCGTTATTGTGCTAAAGCTTCAGGGAACGCCACTTATTCGAGCATTTCTGGATGCATCAGTGGGTGGCGTGGTATTTACAGCTTTGATGGAATTAATCGCTTGGTTTCGGAAGTGAGGGTTTTCCCCAATTTTTGTGACACTAAAGTGAGGATCAATGGTTGAACAAAAGCAAAACCTATTCCGAAAAGAATCACTGGAGCGTTTATCTTCTCCTGAAAGACTAGACCAGCTCATGCAGGTGGTCAGTCCCAAGAGCTGGCTGCCTTTAACCGCCTTGGGCTCCTTGGTGGTGGTGGCTGCGATCTGGAGTATTTATGGACGCATTCCCATCACCGTTGAGGGTCGAGGAGTACTGATTTATCCGCGACAAGTTGTGCCATTGCAGTCAAAAAGCGCAGGGCAGTTAATAGCTCTGAATATTAATGCTGGGGATACGGTCAAGAAGGGAGACGTACTGGCAACGGTTGACCAGGTAGATCTACGCAAGCAGCTACAACTAGCGCGTGCCAAACTAGTCCAACTAGAGGAGCAGGATCGCAACGCTAACTCGCTTCAAGTGCAGCGTCAGCAGCTTGACAAAAAGGCATTCCAAGAACAACGTCAGAATCTTCAGCAAAGGCTAAAGATCGTGCAGGATTTAACACCAATGCTGAGGGAAAAAGGGCTTGTGTCAATAGGGCGCGAGCGCCAGAGCCTACAACAGCGCTTGAAAACACTCCAAGGGCTGCTTCCTACCCATAAAAAG
The DNA here is from genome assembly GCF_045865695.1 of Scytonema hankhaensis NUACC26. NCBI lineage: Bacteria > Bacillati > Cyanobacteriota > Cyanophyceae > Nostocales > Scytonemataceae > Scytonema > Scytonema hankhaensis. Next base: position 151,654 of record NZ_BAACAP010000250.1, on the reverse strand, counting down.
AGATTGGACAACCGCCAGATGCTATTTAAAGAGGGAGCGGTTCCCGATGATACGGTGCTAGAGGCGCGGCAGCAATACGAAGATGCTCGCGCAAGCATTAATGAAGCTGAATCTCAGCTGAAGCAACTAGACGTTAAGGAAGCAGATGCACAACGGCAATACCTCTCGAACCTGAACGAAATTAAAAACATCCAAGCCCAGTTGCAAGAACAAAACACTAAAGAAGCTAGTGTAGCTCAAGAAGACCTGCAAACTTTAACTACCCGGAAAAACGAGATTCAAGAAGTCAAGCGAGAGATTGCGAAACTGGAACAGCAATTAGGCACTAACAGCCAAATTATTAGTCAACACAACGGACGGGTTCTAGAAATCACTGTGACTCCTGGGCAGGTTGTCGATGCAGGAACCCGTCTGGGGAGCATAGATGCGGAAAATCAATCCAGCAAAATGGTTGGTATAACCTATTTTCCGGTTGGGGAGGGCAAGAAAATTCAACCGGGTATGACGATCCAAATTACGCCCCAAACCGTGAAGCGGGAGCGCTTTGGCGGCATAGTGGGTACTATCACCACTGTCTCACCCTTTCCAATTACAAGGGAAGCCGCCGCTAGTGTGGTGGGTAATTCAGAAGTGGTGACAGGTCTGGTAGGTGAGAAACAGGAAGGAGTTATGCAAGTATTCGCTGACCTCAAGCCGGATTATACCACATTCAGTGGCTACAAGTGGTCTTCTTCTACCGGACCGCAATTAAAAATCTCTTCTGGAACTACTACAGTTGTTCGAGTCAACGTGGAAGAGCGAGCTCCAATCACGTTTGTTTTACCTATTCTGAGGTCGGTCAGTGGTATCTATTAATACTTATTTATTGAAATCTATTAATCCTTTGCAGTACCTGCAAAATCTGCTGCAAAATCAAGGCAAGCGGGTAAAGACTCCCACGCTTTTGCAAATGGAGGCAGTGGAATGTGGTGCCGCAGCTCTGGGAATTATACTGAGTTACTACGGAAGAATTGTGCCGCTGCCAGAACTGCGTCGAGAGTGCGGAGTCTCTCGCGATGGCAGCAAAGCTTCTAACGTGTTGAAAGCTGCCAGAGCCTACGGAATGGAGGCCAAAGGCTTTAAAAAGGAACTGGATCAACTTTCAGAGTTGCGCCCTCCCTATATTGTGTTCTGGAACTTCAACCACTTCCTAGTAACGGAGGGATTTAGCAATGATGTCGTCTATCTTAATGACCCCGCCTCTGGACCGCGAAAGGTATCTCGACAGGAATTTGACGAGGGGTATACCGGAGTGGTGCTGGTCATAGAACCAGGTCCGGAGTTTGAAAAAGGGGGTCGTAAACCCAGCCTAATTCTATCCCTATGGGAACGGCTACAGGGTGCTACTGGTGTCCTAATCTACTGCTTGCTGGCGGGATTTTTGTTGACACTTGTCGGCCTAACGGTACCCGTGTTCAGCCAAGTATTTGTAGACGAAATTCTGGTTCAGGGACGGCAACATTGGCTGCGTCCTTTGCTTTTGGCAATGGCGATCGCAACGGTGCTCCAAGGATTACTAACACTGCTGCGGTTGCGCTATCTGCGACGTCTGAAAGTCAAGCTGTCTGTAGCGATGTCCAGCCGCTTTTTGTGGCACATCTTGCGTCTACCCGTTGGTTTTTACGCCCAACGATTTGCGGGAGAAATCAGTAATCGCACCAGTCTCAACGACCAAGTTGCTGATGTTCTTTCCGGGAAGTTGGCAACTACAGTCATTGATGCGGTGATGGTCATTTTTTACGCGCTAATCATGCTCCAATATGACTTGGTACTAACTTTGGTTGTAATTAGCTTTGCTGCGGTCAATGTCTTAACCTTGCAGTGGATCTCCCGTCAGCGCGTAGATGCTAATCAGCGATTAATCCAAGAGTATGGCAAAGCTGCTGGGGCATCCATAGCCGCTCTTCAAAGTATAGAAACCATCAAGGCATCTGGGTTAGAGTCAGATTTCTTTTCCCGGTGGTCAGGTTACTACGCCAAGGCAATTAATTCGCAGCAGGAATTGGGGGTGACAAACCAGACGTTCTCAGTATTACCCACGCTTTTGTCTTCGCTCTCATCTATGGCTTTATTGGTTGTTGGCGGTTTACGGGTAATGGATGGGCATCTCAGCATCGGGATGCTCATAGCTTTTCAAGGACTGATGCAGAGTTTTTTGCTGCCTGTCAACAATCTCGTCAGCTTCGGCAGTACCCTTCAAGAAATGGAGGGCAATTTGATTCGCCTGGATGATGTGCTGGACAACCCGGTAGATTCACAAGGAGTCAGGACTCAGGAGTCAGAAGTCAGGAATCAGAAGTCAGAAGTTAGAACTCAGGAGTCAGGAGTTAGAACTCAGGAGTTAGAACTTAAAAGTCAGGAGTTAGGAGTCGCCAGTGCGGTGGGCGGGTCTCCCGACTTGATGCAACTGCCGTTTAGTAGTCAGGAGTCAGTAGTTAGTAGTCAAAAGGCAGAAGGCAGAAGGCAGAAGGCAGAAGTAAAGATTCCTCCCTCACTCCCTCACTCCCTCACTCCCTCACTCCCTCACTCCCCCTCTCCCCCTCCTCTTTCCCGTCTACAGGGGTACGTCGAGCTGGAGAACATCACATTTGGCTATAGCCGCCTAGAGCCTCCCCTGATTGAAAACTTTAGCCTCTCGGTCAAGCCCGGACAACGAGTAGCTCTGGTAGGCGGGAGCGGCTCTGGCAAGTCTACCATAGCCAAACTGGTAAGCGGACTCTACGAACCTTGGGAGGGAGAACTTCACTTTGATGGTATACTCAGAAAGCAGATTCCGCAATCAGTACTAACTAATTCCGTCGCTATGGTAGAGCAGGAGATTTCGATGTTCGGCGGAACTGTTAGGGACAATTTGACTTTATGGGATACCACGGTATCAGATAAAAGCTTGGTGCGGGCTTGCCGCGATGCTGCTATTGATGATGTGGTTCTCTCAATGTCTGGGGGATTTGATGCGTCCCTTCTCGAAGGTGCTACCAACTTAAGTGGAGGACAGCGACAGCGCCTAGAAATAGCCCGCTCTTTGGTGAACAACCCCTCCATCCTCCTCATGGATGAAGCCACCAGCGCCTTGGACACAGAGACGGAAAAAATCATTGACCAGAATCTGCGGCGACGGGGGTGTACTTGCATTATTGTCGCACACCGCTTAAGCACGATCCGAGACTGTGATGAAATCATCGTCCTCGAACGCGGAAAGGTAGTGCAACGAGGAACTCACCAAGAATTGAGGCAAGTGGAAGGGGTGTACTCGCGCTTGATACACAGTGAAAGTTAAGCGCTTCCGGGAGTTTAAATATGGTCAACCAAGTTAGTATCACAGATTTACAAGGACAACTGTGCAGCGTTAAAGGTAATGAGCCAATACTGCTGGACGACCCCCAGACCGTTTGGGTGGTTCAGTCCGGCTCTGTAGCGTTGTTTGCCGTTACAGTTGAAAATGGCGTTATAGAAGGGACTCGCCGTTATCTGTTCAGTTGCGATCCTGAAGAGGCACTGTTTGGAACCGCTGCTATAGAGACGCAAGATCTCGCGTCTCTACATGGCGATCGCCACCGCCGACTCTTGGCAGTACCGATTGGGGAGACAGAACTGCTGAAGGTAGATCGGGAATGCTTTAGAAAGTTAGTCGCCCCTTCAAATGGCAAAGTGGTTGCTTTGGTAGAGAACTGGCTCCAGCAAATCGACGCTGTACTATCCCACATCGCTACACCAACGATTCAAGTTCGGGCAAAGGGAGAAGCACGATTTTCCCTAATCGATGGTCAAACTCTCCAACCCGAACCAGAGGCGATCGCTTGGGTACAGGTTCAGCAAGGAAATGTCCGGTGGATGGGGTTTGAGGAACTAATTCTAGATCCGGCTGTGGGAGTTTTTCCCCTCAGCGACGGAATGTGGTTAGAAGCCGTAGAGCAGGTTCAGCTTGCCACCCAGACCACAAGCGCAATTCGGAACCCGGATACTCTGCTAGGGGGGCTGTCCCTACTTCATACTCAACTCCTTGACTATATTAACCTCTTAGAACAGCAGGAGGCGCAGGAAGAACAGCAGCGGCTACGCGATCGCAAACGTCTCAATTGTCAGGTGACAGCGGAGGCTTTGGGCGAACTAGCATCGTCATTAGGAACTCAAGAAGCAACTTTTTTCCTAGAAGGTACACCCTTATTAGTCGTTGCGGGTGCTGTAGGAAGATCGCTAGGTGTGACAATTCGTCCTCCTGCTCGGTCAGAAAACCTCCAGCGAGTCAAAGACCCTTTAGAGGCAATTGTGCGATCCTCGCGGTTACGAATGCGGCAGGTTCTGCTACGGGACAACTGGTGGGAGAAGGACAGTGGTCCCCTAGTGGCGTACACCCAAGAGGACAATCAACCAGTGGCACTGCTGCCTATTTCTGCTACTCGCTACGAAATCTTTGATCCAGTCGAACGAACCCGTGTTCCTGTGGATGCCCGTAATGCAGGGACACTAGCTCCGGTTGCTTATATGTTTTATCGGTCTCTGCCCGATAAAGTCCTCAAAGCTGGGGATCTATTTCGGTTCGCGCTCAAGAATCGCGGTCGGGATCTGCTTGTCATTTTTTTGACTGGCATTGCCGCTACGCTGTTAGGGATGCTCACACCCCATGCCACTGCCATTTTGATTGACAACGCGATTCCGGATAGTGACCGGGGGTTATTGCTGCAAGTCGGGTTGGGGCTGCTGGTTGCTGCCTTCGGGACAGCACTATTTCGGCTGGCTCAGGGGTTTGCCCTCCTACGGGTGGAAACTGTTTCAGACGCCTCTACCCAAGCCGCTGTGTGGGATCGGCTGCTGAACCTGCCAGTATCCTTTTTCCGCCAGTATACCACAGGTGACCTTCAGTCCCGCGTTACATCGATTAGTACAATTCGTCGTCAACTCAGTGGCACAACCCTAATCACTCTCATCACTGGTTTGTTCTCATTACTGAACTTAGCGCTTTTGTTTTATTACAGCTGGAAATTGGCACTAGTCGCTGTTGGTGTGGCAATAGTGGCGATCGCTGTCACCACACTCTCTGGCGCACTCCTCGTCCGTAAAGTTCGTCCACTACTGGAAGTAAAGGGAAATATTTTTGGGCAGACAGTACAACTTATAAATGGCATTTCTAAATTGCGTGTTGCTGGGGCTGAGGAACGCGGTTTCGCCTCTTGGAGTAAAAACTACAGTCGGCAAATAAAACTAGAACTTAGCACGCAGAACGTTGAAGACTTTGTCGCGCTTTTCAATACAGTGATGCCCACGCTGACTTCTGGAGTCCTCTTTTGGTTTACTATTCAGTTGCTTCAGGAGGCTCAAACTACAGGCGGTATTGGACTGACCGTTGGCACTTTCCTGGCTTTTAACAGTGCATTTGGTACCTTTATCAAAGGTGCCACAGACGTAAGCAATACAGTAACTAACACTTTGCAAGTCGTCCCCCAGTGGAAACGCGCTCAGCCAATTCTAGAGAATATACCGGAAGTGGATCTTACCAAAGCAGACCCTGGTAAGCTCAAAGGCAGAATAGTTGTGGATCGTATCGCATTCCGCTACCGACACGATGGACCCCTGATACTAGATGATGTAAGCCTATATGCACAGCCTGGGGAGTTTATTGCACTTGTAGGCGGCTCCGGTAGCGGTAAATCTACTATATTTAGATTGCTACTGGGGTTTGAAACTCCCGAAGATGGCACCGTTTATTACGATGGTCAAGATTTGTCTGGATTGGATGTTGACGCAGTACGTCGGCAGTTGGGTGTCGTTCTGCAAGCTGGTAGGATTACGTCAGCTTCCATTTTCGACAACATCGCCAGCGGTGCTAGGGTTACACTTGATGAAGCCTGGGAAGCAGCCCGAATGTCTGGATTTGCTGACGATGTTGCTGCTATGCCCATGCAAATGCATACGGTCATCAGTGAAGGAGGTGGCAATCTCTCTGGGGGACAAAGGCAACGCCTGCTGATTGCCCGTGCTTTGGTATTAAAACCCCGGATTTTGCTATTTGATGAAGCTACCAGTGCTTTAGATAACAGAACTCAGGCAATCGTTAGTGAAAGCTTAGACAAAATGCAAGTGACTCGCTTAGTCATTGCCCACCGTCTCAGTACTATCCGCAATGCTAATCGTATCTATGTACTCCGATCGGGTAGAGTTGTCCAACAGGGTAGTTTTGACAAATTAGCTTCTCAGGAAGGAATGTTTGCCCAGTTGATGGCTCGACAAATGGCTTGACTTATAGCGATTTTCATCCGAATGAGGTACGGCTTCATCCGTGTGTATCCGCGTGAAGGGTGCGGTTCCATTTTTTGTGTATTGCACCCAAGTGAGAACCGCCATATCACCGCTAGAAACCAACAGCTTGGTCGAAACGTAACATTTCTAAACTGCGATCGCCATAAACTCCCTCTATTTGCTGACGACAGCATCCTATGGCAAAATCGTTTAATTCTTCTGGTTCTATACCGTACATATCTTGAAACACCTCTGTTTCCACTCGACAGAAGCGCGGGCGATTTAGGTAGATACGGCACTCCCGATTCTCTTTGTCGTAATTCATACACCACCCATCTTCACTTACCATACTCAGGTAAAGTTCCAATTCTTCAGGTGATAGATACTCATGTAAGTCTGGGCGCTCTGACGGGTCGAGATGACAGCACGCTCCACATTGCTTTACACATTGCCAAGTTGCCACTGTTAAAACCTTTATTTTTTATTTCTTATACTTTTGTTAAGTTACTTAAAGTCTACCGCCAAATGCCAGATATGATCGTTTGCAAGTATTACAACTGTATTTAATCTCTTAGGTCAATTGGGAGGAAAAATGGAAGCGTTAGCCAATATTAACTGGGAAGTGATTTTCCAGCTGACATCTGTTGCACTTATTATGTTAGCCGGTCCTGCAGTAATTTTCGTTCTAGCATTTCGCAACGGTAACCTTTAATAAAGTAAACTGACCCCCGGAGTCACGCACGGGGGCTTTCGCCTTACACGCTCAATGGAGTCAGTGCTGGTTGATAACAACCAAAGTAGAGGATACTTAATTCCTCCACAGAAACATCAGTTTCCGATTCAGGATTCAGGAAGTAAGGATGGATTGGTAGAAATTCAACTTGAGGCTTTGCTTTGGGTGAAGACACAATCTGCTCTATTAAGGTCAAATAGTTTTGGGCAGTCGTATCCCAAGTGTAATTCCTTCTGACTCGTCGCTGACCGACAACAGCAAAATGCTCCCACTCTTGAGGATCGCATAACAACCGCTCCAAACCACGGGCAATATCAGCCGGGTCTTCTGGATCGACAAGTACGCCATATTCGCGATCGCCCTGTTGCAAGCTCTCGCTGGGACCGCCGTTTTGAGTTGCGACTACTGGTAACCCTGCTGCTGCTGCTTCTAAAGGAGCCAAACCAAAGGGTTCGTAGAGTGCAGTGAGGGCAAACACCGATCGCCTTTTAGCCATAAACCGATAAGCCGCAGCAAGAGACTCCTGTGAAGAAATAGGCAAGCCAAAAGCACCAATTTTTCCCCACAAATTATTTTCCTCAACCACCTTCCGAATAGGAGCTAACACCTCAGTTTCAGTCATTTCGTCGCTAGCTGCTTCTCGCAGAGGATCGTCTAGCCCTCCTGTTAGCAGCAACAAGTTCGCTCGTTCTTGAAGGGTTTCACTTATTGCAAAAGCTTGAACCAACCCTAATAAATTTTTTTTCAGTTCCAATCGACTCGATGCCAAAATAGCAGGCAATTCCCGACGTGACTCTGCAATATCTCGTGCTAACCTATCTTGAAGGAACTTACAAATAATTTCCTCGTTTTCGGTACGCGCATCTTTACCAAAAATAGAGAAATCAGTCCCTGGAGGAATAACCGCAAAACGGTTGTCGTCATTTACATCCACCGCATCCTTATACACGCAATGAGAGTACTGTTCAAAGCGTTCTTGTCGCGTACTGGTAATATTCATAGCCGAACGGTTCATGCTCAGACGTTCGGCAAAAATGCGGTATTTGAAATTGAATTGCTCGTTTATTTGAGCCAAATTCTCTGGTGTAGCCTCCAATTTATCTATCTTTTGAGCACCGAGAGAATGAGCGGTAAAGGTGAAAGGTATTCCTGTCTTCTCTTCAATAAGAACGGCGCTGAGTCCTCCATCACCGTAGTGGGCAGTCATAACATCGGGGAACCCACCTTCCTGCTGATAGAATTTTAGAATGTTGGGTACCCAATCTTTGACTAAATGAGGCCACAAAAACTCTTTAGGCAAGAATTCATTCGGTCCTGCTGGTAACCGAATGATGCGGACGTTATCAATATCTGGATAATAATCAAACGTTTCGCCAAACTCCGGCCAATTCGGATCGATAATTTGACGGGTGATAATATCAACTTTATGACCTTTTCCAGCCATTGCGATCGCAACTTGCCTAATGTAGACTAGCTGACCGCCAAAATCTACATGTTCTGCTATGTGACTGTTGCCTGAATCAAAGTTGCCCTGAGGGTTGAGAAATCCAATATGCATTGCCCACTTCCTAATACAAGTTGATTTCCACCTAGATTTCCGCCTAAACGCTGCAACATAACAGCTTGACAAGTTTACCTTGACTTGACTTGACTGAGGAACTCAAGCACAGAGACTGTATGCGAGCGCCATCAAAAAGTTAGCCCAAAGGCTTTCACAGATTTTCTGCAACGTACATTCAGCCGATTCATGCATTTTTTCCTAATACTTAAGTTAATCGCTAATCGGGCTGACTTACCATATATCCGATGACATAAACAGTGAGCAGTAACCAGTGACCAGTGACCATTACGGATTGTTTGTACGTTTTACAAATTTTCGCTTTCGGTCTCTGTAGAGGATTCCTTTTCTTGCCCCCCTACTATCATCCTTTAGAAGACTTTTTCACCTGAGTCATTTCTGCCAACCAGGTAAATAAAATGATACCGCAAAAATCAGCTGCTAAATCTACCAAATCAAAACTACGATATGGTGATAATTTTTGTAGAAACTCTTCACTGATTGTAAAACAACTAACTACAAGAGGAGCCATTGGCACAAAAAAATTCAAAATTTGAAATTGACGTTTTTCTAAAGCCAAATGCCCTAAATATGCTGCCATACCTATTAAAAAGAAATGCAATATTGTATCATAGTAAGGAAATTGTGCTATTTCAGTTGGAATAATTCTCATGTAAGCTGAAATACATATTGATAGCAAGATGCCAAGATAAAACCAAAAAGCAAAAATCCAAAAGTGGTTTGACAACATTTTTTAGTGAGTGTTTTTCAAGTTTTTACGTTCCGCCAACCAGGTAAAAAAGATGATGCCGCATAAATCGGCTAGAAGATCGAACTCATCGATCCCTGCACGCCATATAAATTTTTCTGTAATTTCATCTATACTACAAAAAAAGAAAATTATTATTGGTGCAATAGGTAAGGAAACTTGAAAAAATCTAAAATTATATTTCTTTATAGATAAATGCGCTATATAAGAAATAAATCCTATTAAAATGAAATGCCCCATTAAATCTATAGGGGCGCTTTTCGTAACTTGAGATGGAATAACTTTTGTATAGACCGCAAAAGATAGTAAACCCAAGAGTGTCAGATAAAAACAAAGTACAACAATCAAAGGGCGATTGATTTTCATTGGTTATACTATTTTAGATTTTGGATTTTGGATTGAGTAAACGGCGATTGGATTTAATCTCAATTAATTATAGCGGTTTTCAATTGAGTGCAATACATAAAAAAGTTATGGAACCGCAGCCTGTAGCAGCCCGTAGCGGATAAATCTGTACTTCATTTAAGTGATAACCGCTATATATCGTATTCTTTTTTCAGTTGGTTGTTATTAGTTATGTAACTAGTTAGAAATTCAAAATAAATAAAGAGCATTCCGCAAAGGAACACTCTCTATCTGGAAAATTCATATTAACTTTATAAAATAGCTAACAAAATCCCAATTTAAGTGAAATCTCTAGGCATGAAGATTTGCTTGTTCTTGTAACCAAGGATCGACAGGTGTGCCATCTTTACGACGCAATTCAATTTCAACCACCATGACCTCTTGTGAACCAGGAGGTGCAGGTTTTTGGTGGAAAAGAATATCAAAATCAGCAGGATTTTGATTGCGTTCCTTCAACCATTCCTGCACTTTAGTGATGGCAAATAATGATTGTCCCTGTTCAAACATTCGGGTAATTTGCATTTGTAGTGAGAAGGGATTTAAGCGACCCATTTTTTACCCCCATACGATTTTAGATTTTGGATTTTGGATTTTGGATTTTATTCCACCAATATGGTGTTTTTGGTGGGCATTGCCCACCCTACCATTAGCCATTAGCCACTAACAATTTCAACAACTCACCTTTTGCTGTCTCCAAAGCCTCTGGTAATTTACTAGCATCGCGCCCACCAGCTTGTGCAAGGTTGGGACGCCCACCACCACCACCACCACAAATTTTAGCGATCGCACCAATAAATTTTCCAGCTTGCAAACCTTTCTTATTCACTTCTGAACTAAAGGCTGCAACCAAGCTAACTTTATCTGCTTCTGGAACAGAACCCAGAACCACAGCACCGTTACCAAGTTTTTGCAGCAACCGTTCGGCTACTGTTTTCAAAGATTCGGGATCGACATCTTCCATCTTGGCAACAAGAACTTTAAACTCGCCAACGGTTTCAACTTTTTCTAATAAGCTATCAGATTTGGCAATTGCCAACTGTGACTTGAGTGTTTCTAATTCCTTCTGAGCGGTTTTCAGTTCGTTTTGCAGGATGGTAATTCTATCTGGTAGTTCTTCAGGTCTTACCTTAAAGCGATCGCTCAAATCCTTTACAACTTTATCTCGAACATTCAGGTACTCTAGAATAGAAGCGCCAGATACTGCTTCAATCCGCCGAACTCCGGAAGCAACTCCAGATTCAGAGATAATTTTGAAAACCCCGATTTCAGCAGTATTGCTCACATGAGTCCCGCCGCACAGTTCCATGGACACACCAGGGAAATCAATCACCCGGACTTGTTCGCCGTATTTTTCGCCGAACATAGCAACAGCACCTCTTGCTTTTGCTTCAGCTAAGGGGAGGACTTCCACTTTAGCAGAGTGAGCTTCACCAATCCAAAGATTAATTGTTTCCTCAACTTGCTGCAATTCTTCCGGCGTGACAGCACGCGGACAGTTAAAGTCAAACCGCAATCGGTCGAATGATACTAGCGAACCTGCTTGCGAGATTCCTTCATCAACAACTTTCTTCAAAGCGGCTTGTAAAAGATGAGTTGCAGTATGGTTAGCTTGGACGCGACGGCGACAAGCAGGATCGATTTGAGCCATGACTTCATCTCCTACCCGGAGAGTTCCCCGTTCAATGCGTCCGAAGTGAACAAAGAAATCAGATTCTTTCTTCACATCGTGAATCGTCACGAGAACACCATCACCAGATATGTAACCGCGATCGCCAATTTGTCCCCCCGATTCAGCATAAAATGGGGTTTGGTCGAGGACAATTTGTACCTCTGTTCCTGCTTCTGCTTCCTCTTGCGAGACACCACCCACTAACAACACTTCCACTTTTGATGTTGCAGCGCTTTGGGTGTAACCCAAAAATTCTGTAACTTGGATATGTTCGGCGAGTTGGTCGAGAGAACCCTGTACCGTGAGGTCGATGGTTTCGTGGGCGTCTCTTCCACGTTGTTTTTGTTTTTCCATTTCCACCTCGAATCCCGCCTCATCAACTGTGAGGTTGTTCTCAGCAGCAATTTCAGATGTCAGTTCTACAGGGAAACCATAGGTATCGTACAAAGTGAAAGCACTTTCTCCACTAATTTGAGTTTTGCCTTGGCTTTTGACTTCAGCAATAATTTCCCCAAGCAGTTCTTCGCCACGTTCCAAAGTTTTGAGGAAGCGAGACTCTTCTCTTTGTAATTCTGCTTTAATTGCTGTTTCTCGCTGACGCAAATTCGGGTAAGCTTCTTCAGAAAGAGCGATCGCAACTTCAGCCACCTGGGTTGTAAATTCACCTTGAATTCCCACCAATCGCCCGTGACGCACAGCGCGACGAATCAGGCGGCGCAACACATAACCCCGTCCTACGTTAGAAGCGCGAATCTCATCAGCTATCATGTGAACGATCGCACGAATGTGATCCCCTATCACCTTCAAAGAAACTTTGGTTTCTTCATCAACTTTGGTGTAATCAATACCAGCAATTTCAGCTGCTTTTTTTATGATAGGGAAAACCAAATCGGTTTCGTAGTTGTTAGGAACTCCTTGGAGAATTTGAGCCATCCTCTCCAAACCCATCCCCGTGTCAATGTTCTTGTTAGCCAGGGGAGTTAAGTTACCGTTCGCATCCCGGTTATACTGCATGAACACGAGATTGTAAACCTCGATAAACCGGGTGTCGTCTTCTAAATCGATATTCTCATCGCCACGTTCTGGGTGGAAGTCGTAGTAAAATTCCGAACAAGGACCGCACGGACCTGTTGGACCAGAATTCCAGAAGTTATCATCCTCCCCCAAGCGCTGAATTCGTGCTTCCGGGACGCCAATTTTATCGCGCCAGATTGCAAATGCTTCGTCATCTTCCCGAAAGACACTCACTACCAAACGTTCGGGGGGCAAATTAAACACCTTTGTGACCAGCTCCCAACCCCAAGCGATGGCTTGTTCTTTAAAATAATCACCAAAGCTGAAGTTTCCCAACATTTCAAAAAACGTATGGTGTCGTTTGGTGCGTCCGACATTTTCGATATCGTTGGTGCGAATACATTTTTGAGAAGTTGTAGCACGCTTGAACTCAGGTGTCCGCTGACCCAAAAATATAGGTTTAAATGGTAACATCCCCGCGATCGTCAGCAGCACGGTTGGATCTTCTGGTACTAAAGAGGCACTTGGAAGAGCCTGGTGTCCCCGTTGAGCATAGAAGTCGAGGAATGTTTTGCGAATTTCGTTACCGCTGAGGTACTGGGGATTTACTGACATAAGCTCTTACAAATATGAAGTATGAAGTGTGAAGTCAAAGCAAAAGCATAACTCACATACTACATTGTAGTATAAATTTCATGCTTTATCCTTTATCCTTAACCCTCTCTTAGGTATATTTTTGCATTTTGCGTTTAACAATGCCCAATCCCCAATTCCCAATCCCTAATTAATCATAACTTTGGTAGGATGAGTGAGCGCGGTCATGGTTTTTAGAATTAAAGCAGAAGAAAAACACAAAATTTCCCAATAGAGGTAAATTATGGCATTAAAATTAAAAGTTCCTTCAATCGCCTGTCAAGGTTGTGCAGAAACCATTACCGAAACGATTCAAGTTATGGAACCAGATGCCAAGGTAGATGTAGATGTCCCAGGCAAAACTGTAACTGTGGAAGCCAAAGCTTCGGAAGAATCAATCAAACAAGCAATTGTGGCGGCGGGTCACACTATTGAAGGTTATCAACATGGCTAATAGATGCCAGTTGGCAAGAAAGTATCCACTTGTGTAACAAGATGTCAGTTACACAATTTTAAGTTTGTAAATGTGCTTGAGCACTAAAGCGCAGCTACAACTCATTATTAGGTTATTTGTACCAACTTGCTTGGCGGATAGGTTATCTCTAAGAGGATGTTTGTAAAGTCTACCGTTGTCTTAAGATCCCCCCTAACCCACGCCAGTCGCTGTGAATTCGGGAGACCCTCCACCAGAGCGCTGGCTCCCCTTAAAAAGGGGGGAAATATTCTAAAAGTCCCCCTTTTTCAGGGGGATTTAGGGGGATCGAGAGTTTTGAATACCTCAGTTATCACTTTTAAAACATCCTCTAAAATGGGTAACTTGTCCGCTATATTTTTTTTATGGTATATCCAAAAAATATAGCAGTTCTTATTTGGATTCAATACAATTTTTGTGGTACGGGCAAGATGCCCGCACATAACGGGCGTCTCGCCCGTTCCACAAGATGTTTTATTCCTGTATTACACTCAACTGAAAATCCTATAAATTCTCATCTTCTTAATTCAATGTTGGGTTTCGTTCCTCAACCCAACCTACACAATATCTTATGTTTGGCGATTTAAGATTGATTTTACAAATCAACTCTCAAGGTTTTTGCGGAAATATACGGAAAATTATAAAGTGTCGTTATCGAAGTACAATAAGTAATAGAAACTTTACTGAGGTTATCTTACCTTGAAAAAGCTAAAAAATTAGCAAACTCAATCTCATACAATATTTTTTATACTCATGGATGAATATTTTTACTGAAATTTATTTCAAGAATTAAATAGAGTTTATATATTATAAGATGAAATTGTCCGTAAATATACTGTTAAACACAACAAATCTAACAAAAGATTTTGGGTATCAGAAATTGAAACAACAGCAATTGTAGTTATCAAAGTCGGATATGATGGGAGGTCAAAAATTAAAAATTCATGTTGTGAAACATTCATCTATGTGTTAACACTCTCTCATTTGAGTTCGACTAGATATTACAAATCGCTGGAAGCATGAAATAATTTCACGAAGTACAAACCCTTTAGGTACAGGTAGGGCAAACGTAAAGCAATGAACATTTCCATTCTGCTCTTTGGAAGCGATCGCTTTCTCGCTAAACTTCCAAAGTATATTCAAAATGAATCTTCTTTTAGCGTAGAACACATCAGCAACTTCGATCGCACAACTTCGCATATTTTATCGACCCCACCTGATGTTTTACTGGTGCAAGCAAGTTGGGATGGCAGTATGGAATTATGTCATTGGTTGAAAGAACAAACAAAGATATCCTGGATTTACTGTATTTTGATTGAAGATCGTCCCCAAATACTTGCTTGGAAACACACAAGTGGTGAGGATTGGGAGTTGGAGAGAACTTCTTTGGCACTACAACAAGGAGCAGATGCTTACATTTGGTCTGTAGAGACAAGAGGTGAGGAGTCAACACAAGAAGAAATGGCTAGCCATCGCTTGCTACTCGCTCATATAAATGTAGGTTTGCGGAAAGCACAAAAATATCGAGAACTCATTAGAAAGAATGACCTACTCTCAGTCATGGCTCTAGCTGACTCACTGACAGAACTTAAAAATCGCCGTGCATTGGAGTGGGATTTGCCCAATCAAATTCAAAAAGCCCGTAGTTATGAAACTCCACTCTCTTTAATTATTTTAGATGTAGACTATTTCAAAAAAGTTAATGATAGATACGGGCATTTGGTAGGCGATCGCCTTTTACAATTACTCTGTAGCCGCTTGCGCCATAATATGCGGTTTCAAGATACTCCATTTCGCTATGGTGGAGAAGAATTCGTAATAGTTCTTCCTAATACAACTTGCGATGAAGCATTCAGTGTAGCCAACCGTCTCAATTCCATAGTTAGCAAGGAACCATTTGCGATCGACAACAAACTTTCTATCAGTGCCACAATTAGTTTAGGAACATCTTGTTTACAAGCAGAAGACGATGCGAAGGGAGTCAGCCTGCTTCAGCGTGCAGATCGACACTTGTTGACAGCGAAAGCAACAGGGCGCGATCGTGTTGTGGGTTGCATTAGCCACACACTCCATCATGTTCCTCAGCAGCGCCAGAAGGTTTCTTTTTTCTGCTAAGACCTATAATTAATTGATTGTAACAATACTATGACAATCATTCTGTTTCCCTCTGTAGGGGCGTAAGGCATTGCACCCCTACTCCCTGTGTTTCAAGAACGCGAGTACATTCTGCCACAGAAGCCCGTTGTCGCATAACATCAACAAGGGCTTGGTATGCCAACCAATTTTCTTCCAACAAAGTTTTTGCTTGGAGGAGACAAAAGCGCTGTTTGAGATTGGTATTGGTTGTAGAAAATCCCAAACTTTTCAACACTCCTGCTAACTTGCTTTTATCGTCAGCACCCCCCTCAGTATTGTTGTAAACCAGAGTTTCTGCAGCAATACCAGCCATCCAAGTTGTGCAATAACGATCCAACATTTGAGCGGTTATCTTACCTTGTTCGAGTTGAGATGCTAATTCTCCATCATCAAAACTTACACCGCCTTGTCCCGGTTGTTTTTGTTTGATTGCTTCCCAAGCGCTGAGAGTGTAACCAACAACTGGAATTCCCAACAGATAAGCGACAAGAAAGTGTCCCGCTTCGTGGTGCAGGATACGTTCTCTGTGTTCTGGTGAAAAACTAGCTATCCAATCTAAAAGAAGATTACCGCCTTGTCCTTGTAAACTAAACGAATCGAGAGTAGCGATTCCTAAAATTGTGAAAGTCGCCACTGCTGGTATTGTAGGCGATAAATGAACGAGCGGTCCAAGCAAGGTGGACATAGTTATAGCAAAGACAGATATTGCGATGAGATTCAGGGCTGTTTTGCTCATACTAAAAAATTGAGTTATGTAATGTAATATTTCTTAATGTGTTTCTAATATTATGCGCCAATCTCGCCTGAGAAGATCGACTCAAGCAAAAATTTCTCCCCAAAGGAGAGTGGAAATGTCAAGATGAGTATTAAATTCTGAGGTTACGCCATGTCTTCACCATTTCCAGGAGTCGATCCTTACCTCGAACATCCCGAACTATGGGCTGAGGTACACAGTCGCTTGATTATGGCGATCGCGATAAGCGAAGCTTAACGGCTAAAGCCGTATCGCTCTAGCGCCAAGTCTCCGTCCGAAGTATCATGTAGCAGTGGAGAAACGTACCTATCTTAGTGAGGTCGATCTATTAGTTGGTATCCCAGATGTAACGGTATTTTCTCAGAAATCAGCCTTCGGGCGTTCTTTTCCAAATGATTTTTCGTCAAATACAACTGTCAGTACACAAGAACCAGTAAAGGTTTCTGTACCATTGGTTGAAACTGTGGAAGAAAAATATTTAGAAATTCGAGAAATGGGAAAGAATTATGCAATTACAGTTGTAGAAATCCTGTCTCCAAAAAACAAACGTGCGGGAGAAGGAAGAGATGCATACGAACGCAAGCGGCGACAAGTACTAGCAAGTATCACCAGTTTAGTAGAAATTGACTTGCTCAGAGGAGGGAAATCTATGCCAATTATGGAAAACTTACCCAATACCGATTATCGTATCCTGATTAGTCGTGGCGATCGCCGTCCCGAATCCGATTTGTATGCTTTCAGTTTGCGACAATCAATACCTTCATTTCCGTTACCGCTAGTTCCTCTCGACATTGAACCTGTTGTAGATTTACAAACCTTACTAGACGAAGTTTATGACCAAGCAGGATTTGACATGAGAATAGATTATTCTCAACCTTGCGCGTTACCACTTAAAGAAGCGGATACCGCTTGGACTAATGCTTTATTGCAAGAGAAAAGATTAGGGATGTTCAAAAAATAAAAGATTTACATTATATTACATAAATATGCCCTAAGTAGGTTGGGTTGAGGAACGAAACCCAACATTTAATAGAATTATGGTGTCTAATAACCTGCGTAACAGTACCATTCAGTTTTTAGAACAAAGTCCTCAAGAACGACTACAAACCCTCAAACAACTTGGTATAGCCCGATATGATTTTCTAACTAAAATGCGTCTCAATGAGGCTAACATTATTTGTGTTATGAGGTTTTTACAAAATCCCACTCAGTTAAAATTTCCAAATTTGATAGGAGCAGATTTATCAGGATTAATTTTAGATGAAGTTAACTTTATCCGTGGTAATTTATCGGAGGTAAACTTACGCGGAAGTCGTTTAATTAATGCAGATCTCATATTTGCCAATTTTACTCGTGCTGATTTAAGAAATGCTAACTTAAGTGGTGCAACGTTAAATCAAACAGTTTGGTTAAATGCTTTTGTAGAAGGGTGCGAGTTTGGTGAAGGTATTGGATTAACCCAATATCAACGCGATGATTTGCGGCTTCGTGGTGCTAAATTTACAGTGACCAGTTAACCAAAATTTGTTAGAGTGCGATCGCAAGCCGTATTCTTTGTTTTTTTCTGGTTAACGTTACTGATTTTGCTTGTGTATTCTATAATTAGAATAAGGAGTAAAGTCAATTAATAACAAAAACTCTCTTTGCAAAATTTTATTGTAAGTAAAAACGCCCTCTGTTAGGGAGTATCCCAATTTGGAAAAAACATGCCTGCGATTAGAAATCACGGCTATACAAACGAAACCTGCCTACGCAGGTTATTCTAGAAAAGTCCACGTAGGTGGACTTTGTTTGTATAGCCCCAGAATTCTATTCTTGCAGGCTTTTGCCAAAAGGGAATGCTCCCCTCTGTTACCTTTTTATAAAGAATGCTACTAGGCACATTTGTCTTAACCACCAATTTTCTACTATCTCTCCTCAAAAAAGAGATATTAAGTTTAATCAGCTAAATAAATCTAATTTTACTAAGTGGGTACAATGACTATTAAACAAGAGCTAATTCAAGAAATAGAATCTACTTCAGAATCTCTCCTAGCAGAAACATTAAATTTCTTGCGTTTCTTGAAAACGAAGCAGAATGAATCTCAAGTAAAAATGGATTCTCAAGTTATAGAATCAGAACTGCCAGAATCCACCTATTCTGAGAGCTTGCAAAACAATTCATCGGAGCTTTCTCAACTACCTTACAGCCCTGCTTCAGGTCGTTCTATCCTCAGACATGCGGGTACATGGGCTGGAGACGACTATCAAGAATGCCTTGAGCTAGTATACACATCTCGCGGGAAAGCACAATTCGATTATGACAACCCATTAGAGTAATGTATTTATTAGATACAAATCACTGTAGCAGCATTCTTTTAGGAACACCAACAGTTATTCAGCAAATTGTAGAAGTTGGCGAGCTAAATATTTCTACCTGTGTCATCGTACAAGGAGAACTTACCTATATGATGGAAAATTCTCAACAAAAGCAGGTAAACTTAGCACGCCTCGTGGAGTTTCTTAAAGATATTCGTATTTATTATATAGATAGAGAAACAGCAACTTTATACGGTCAAATTAAAGCTGCTTTGTTTAATCAGTTTGCACCTAAAGAAAAAAGTAAGCGAAGAAAAACAAAAATTACCGATCTAGGATTTGATGAAAATGATATTTAGATTGCAGCTACTGCTTTACAGCATAATCTTACTGTAGTTTCATCTGATAGTGACTTTGTTCGTATTCAACAGGCGACATCTTTTTCTTTGGTGTCTTGGCTTTGAAGTTTAAAAAGGATTAGGCGCATAGAATTTGCTAGTATACAAACTTAGTCCGCGTAGGCGGACTAACGAAATTAAGGTTTTAAAACCCACGCAGGTGAGTTTTGCTTGTATAGCCGCGAATTCCATTCGCTAGGGCTGTAGAAAAAAATGCAAACGTTGGATGCGATTATTTCCCAATTCCAATTCCATCACACAATTTGCGATCTTCTTCATTAGCATTAGGGTTGTGCTGCTTCCCCTGCCTCGTCTTCCAAAAGAATACCATCCTCCCCTGCACCATGCCCGCAAAAGTGAACGATTTGGGGTTGAGTGTCAAGAATTGCCCGGTAAAAGTCACGAGATCTAACTGCCCATCTTTGCTCTAATTTAAATTGTTCGCGTTTGTTCGCTCGTCGCAAACCCTCATCAATCTCCTGTACCTCTTTATCCAAGCGCAATCGAGAGGTGTTTTTAGGGTTTGCAGCCAGAATCAATATAGTTTTGACACGCTGATTGTCTCTCATGCTAAGGGCTGGGGTTTGGGTATTAGGTGTGCTGTTGTTTTATTGACTCCTGGTGCGTGCAGATCGCGATACTTACTTCATATTAGGAGAAAAAAAGTTTGACTTATGCAGAAGTTTACCAAGTTTTTGAAGGGAATCTTAAATTCTTTATGAAAAATTCTAAGGGATGTCCAAGAAATAAATTATTCATCTTGTGTGACGGGCTTCTAGCCCGTTCTTTATGAGAGACGGGCTAGAAGCCCGTACCACAAGAGAAAGTTGGTTATTTTTTATTTGGAAGTCCCTAAGTAGAGTGAAAAAGATGTAGGGGCGCAATGCCTTGCACCCCTACCAAGATTTTTGGGTAATGGACAATTAATTTACAATAGATCGCTGTCATCGCTATCAGTAGAAGGAGCGTGAGGGAGTACAGATCGATCCGCATCTATTGTTTTTGCAGGGACACCAAGACGCTTGCGAGCATCTTGTTCTGCCATTTGCCAATCTTTTTTGCTACTAAATTGCCCTTTATCTAGGAGTGAGTCGCTGGTTGCTGCTCGATCGCGAGTTGGTTGACGACCATCTTTCCATCTGTATTTAAAGTCCATAAACAAAGATGCCTTACAATGACAATATTTCGCTTAATCTAATAAGTAGACTGGTTTACTTACCTCTGACTTAAGATAGGGTTAATGGTATGAAACCGCAGCCTGTAGCAGACGAACGCGGATGTTTAGAGAATGAATCACTCAAATACAACTGTACGATTTCCATAGACTAGAACGCGATTTTGTAAATGCGATCGCACTGCTCTAGCTAGCACAATTCGCTCTAAATCCTTGCCTTTTCTCACTAAATCTTCGACTTCATCTCGATGACTGACGCGGACAACATCTTGCTCGATAATCGGTCCTGCATCCAGAGCGGCAGTGACGTAGTGTGCAGTAGCTCCAATAATTTTCACACCTCTTTCAAAAGCTTTATGATAGGGATTTGCACCTACAAAAGCAGGCAAAAATGAGTGATGAATATTAATTACACGGGGGAATTGAACAACAAATTCTTGGCTTAAAATTTGCATATATTTTGCCAAGACAACTAAGTCAATTTTATACTTGTGTAGTAGTTCTAGCTGTTTAGCTTCCTGTTCTTGTTTGTTATCCTTATTAATTGGGATGTAGTGATAGTCAATACCAAATTGCTCAGCAACGCTTTTCAAGTTGGGATGATTGCTAAGAATGAGCGGAATTTCAGCAGTAAACTCTTTTGCCCGTTGTCGCCAAATCAAATCAAACAGACAATGATCTTGTTTGCTTACCCAAATGGCAATACGGGGAACGGTATCAGAAAAGTGGATTTCCCATTTGGCTTCTAAGGGTTGTGCTATGGCGTTAAACGCCGGTGCAATTATGTCGCGGGGCAAATTAAAACCCTCTAACTGCCATTCAATGCGGGTGAGAAATAACCCAGCTGCAAAATCTGTATGTTGATCCGCGTGGATTATATTACCACCATAGGTGTATATGAAGTTGGCGATTTTCGCCACCAGTCCCCGTCGGTCGGGGCAAGATATAAGTAGTATTGCTGTGGGAGTAGTCATGACTACTCATACTACGACATAATTAAGGTGGTAAGCAAGAGAAGAATAATGATTAAGTATTTTTAAGGTTTCTTAATGAATGACTCCGAAAGATAATGTCTATATGTACTTGTAAAGCAAGACGGTTACACTTAGTTTTTTATTATTTAAATTATTTATGATGTCAACTATCCTTTTTTATATAGCTATTGTATTTTACTTCATAATGGCTTTTTCTTTTTTTCAAAAATGGCTAGATTTTTTTATTGCAGATGCAGAAATGACTTCTGATGACAGGTTTTTTTCTATGATTCTTTTGCTCGTAGCCACTGTTTTCTGGCCAGTTATAGTACCTTTTGCATATCTGGAAGTTTTAAAGTTTCATCAAAAACATAAGGAAGTGATTGATTCATTGCTCGCTTCTTCAAAGTCTAGGTTGCAGGATAAGTAGGCTAGATTTCGCTTTGCTCAACCCAATCTTGTAAAGCCTACGGTGTACACATAAGTCGAAATTACCCCCCTTAATCCCCCCTTGTAAAGGGGGGAAACTAGATTTCTGATTTCCCTTGGAAAGGGGGGAAACTAGATTTCCGGTTCCCTCCCCTTGTAAAGGGGCTACGGTGTACACACAAGTTGAACTTACCCCCCTTAATCCCCCCTTATAAAGGGGGGAAACTGGATTTCCATTTCCCGGACCAATCCATCGGTCCGGGTTAGGGTGGGGTAAAACTGACGCTAAAACTTCAGTCTATTAATTATTTCAGACTTGTGTATACACCGTAGTTGTAAAGGGGAGGGTTAGGGTGGGGTACAATATTTGATACATCAATCATGACTTTTCAAACATTCTCTTAACTCACTGTGTAGATTTTGCGATCGCGCCTAATTGGAAACCTGGAGGAAAACTTCCTTCTTCTTTGATGCGCTTAATCTCGGCTTCTGTTATCCGCAAATTTAACTTTTGAGCTAAAGCCCGGACAAGATCTCCTCGGTCGATGACGCCAGAAACAGCACCTGCAGGAGAAAGTACGGTAATGCGCTGTAACTGTTCATTTTCCAGCTTATTAATGATATCAACGACAGAAGTTGATTCAGTGACGCTAGGAATTTCTGTCAGAGGATGCACTATGCTTTGCACAGTTAGGGTTTCCCATTGGCTTCTTTCTACCAAACGCAAATCTTCTATGGAAACCATACCACGGTAGCGTCCATCCGATTCAGCATAATAAACTTCTGAAGGATTGCTATCTAACAAGTAGGCATCGGCAAAGGAACGTAAAGTTTGGTTGGCATCTACAACACGAAACTCACGTGTCATGGCGTTGGAAGCTACCAAACTCAGTAAGGTTTCTTGTAAAACTGTGACGCGATCGTAACTGCTAGCGTTGCGGATGCCAAACCAACCTAGTAGAGCTATCCACAAACCAGTGACTAACTCTCCTGTAAAGTAATCAACTGCTAGACCAAGAGCGATCGCACCATAACCTAAAATTTGCCCTGCTCTTGCTGCTAACTTTACGGCTTGAAAGCGATTGCCTGTTGCTTTCCACAGTGCGGCTTTTAACACTTGTCCCCCATCTAAGGGCAAACCCGGAATCAAGTTGAAAAGTGCTAGAACTAGATTAATTCTCGATAAATCCCCAATCATCACGCTAGCAGGGCTATTCTCTGGCAAAACAGTTACCAACAATCTTAAGAGAAAAAATAACCCAACACTGACTACGGGTCCTGCGATTGCCACTTGAAATGCTTTTCCTGGGGTTTTGGATTCTTCTTCGATAGCAGCAATTCCACCGAATAAAAACAAGGTGATGGAATTGACTTTTATACCTTGCGATCGCGCTACCAAACTATGACCCAATTCATGCAGCAAAACCGAGCCAAATAATAGTAGTGCCATAACAATTCCAGCACTCCAAGCCAGAACAGGACCCCATCTTTGGTAAGCCACCCCAAAATTAAGGGTTGCCAGCCCCAATATGACAAACCATAAAGGGTCTAAAAACAGTGGAATTCCAAATAAAGACCCAATTTTCCAATTTGTTTGCATTATATTTTCCCAAAATCTACACGTTTACGACTACGCAAGAACATATATTATGTGTAATTTTTCTGACTTATATAGTTGTGTTCCACCAATAATTCCAGACAGAGATTGGAAAAATCGGCAATTGCACTTTTGCGATGCTCTACTTCTAGAATAAACAATTACTGCTAGAGAACAAATCTCAAATAAGGTGGAACGTTTTAAGAATTAAAAACAAAAGGTGGTAGGTCTTCTTAATCTTACGGATTAATCCGCAAGTCAAAAGACCTACCAACTTTTTAAGAATTATGAAAATTGTGAAAATTTAAATACGACCAAGATTGGTCAAACCCAGAACTGCACCAATGCCAATCAAGTGACCTGTACTCATTGCAGCAAGAAATGTACCAACACTAGGATTGTTAAACAAAGAAGGGAAAGGAAGGGGCATCTTAGGTCCAACCTGAGGATAACGAACCACTCTAGGAATAATGAACAGAGCTAAAAGACTGCTAACAATAATGATAATTGTGCCACTGAAGTTCAAACCAACACCAGTGTTGGGGGTTGTAGATTGAACGGCGAATAATAAAGATGAAATCACTACTCGTCCTCCGGCAAAATGTAAAGTACCTGGTGTAGAGGCGCAATACAACTTTGCTCCGCGATAAAGCTTGAGTACTCTCTTGTAAACGCATCTCTACAACCTTCGTTTATCCTCCTTCTGAGGAGGCAATGAATCTTCTCTCTAGGGAGAGGAATTAATCTCCCCCCTTAGCTAGAGCAAAACCGCTACAATTATTTAACCTCATTTAATACTTTGTAGCTTCTCGTTCCCAGCCTCTGGTTGGGAATGCAGCACAGCAGGCTCTGCCTCCCGTTGCAGATCGTTACAGGAGGCTCCGCCTCCTAAATAGGCATTCCCAGGCTCTGCCTGGGAACGAGGTGAAGGATGAAGTGAAGGACGAGGTGAGGAACCAGACCCACTATTCGCCAACAGCATTCTTGAAGAAGTTGGGGTTCTGAGCAAATATACTCTGCAAAGTTAATGTGACATATTACTCACCGGTCACTGGTCAGGTGGTCACTGGTCAGGTGGTCACTGGTCACTGTTATATAGCACCAATGTTGGTTAAGCCCAATACGATGCCGATCCCGACAATATGACCAAAACACATAGCACCGATGAATGCTGGAATACTCAAAGGCAGTACGGGCAGTTTCAAACCAACTTGAGGCTTTTCAATCCTCGTTGCTAGTAAAACGGATACTAAACAGCTAACACTGATAATGGTTGCCACAGTGGGATTGATTGCTGGTGTTGCGGGAACTGTTGTGGCAGCTGCTAGTAAAGTTAATAAAGTCAAGGGTTTTCTCCTTCAGACAACGAATAAGCATAAAGAATTATAAAATCATAATAGGGGAAAACTCTAATTTTCTTATACAATTTAATTTTTGTATTAATTTATACTAAATCGGGAAAGCTCTATGCGAGTTAAGATTTGCGGAATTACACAACCACAACAGGGAAAAATGATTGCCTCTTTAGGTGCCACAGCGTTAGGATTTATGTGCGTGCCATCTTCCCCCCGTTATGTAAAAGTAGAGCAAATTCGGGTCATTGTAGAAAATTTACCGGAAAAAGTAGACAAAATTGGGGTTTTTGCCAACGCTTCTTTAGAAGAAATTAAGCAGACAGTTATAGATTCTGGATTAACTGGCGTTCAACTGCATGGAGATGAACCTCCAGAATTTGCTTTACAGTTACGCGAAATTTTACCCAATGTAGAAATTTTAAAAGCTTTGAGAATACGTAATACGGAATATCTTGAAAAAGTATTTGATTATACAAATTATGTAGATACTATACTATTAGATGCGTACCATCCACAACACTTAGGTGGTACGGGTAAAACTTTAGATTGGGGGATGTTAGAGCAATTTAGTCCCGATCGCCCTTGGTTTTTAGCAGGGGGATTAACTCCAGACAATATTTTGGAAGCATTAAAACAAGTTCATCCCAATGGCATTGACCTCTCTAGCGGAGTAGAAAGCAGCCCTGGAGATAAGGATTTAGACAAAGTAGCGAAGTTGTTTGAGCGACTGGGAACTAGGGACTAGGGATTGGGGAATAGGAAAATACAAATTCAAAATATCTTCCACTCCCTACGCCTTTTCCCTAGTCCCCAGCACCCAGTACCCAGTCCCTACTCCCTAAAAAAACGATGCTTGATGGCGAATCAAGTTGAAATACTCTTCACGAGTTTTCTGGTCTTCTTGGAACACACCTAGCAAAGCACTTGTGACAGTCCAAGAACCGGGTTTTTGTACGCCTCGCATGACCATGCACATATGAGAAGCTTCAATCACAACGGCTACTCCTTGGGGTTCTAGAATCTGGTGAACGGCTTCGGCAATTTGGCGAGTAAGCCTTTCTTGAACCTGAAGACGACGGGAATACATCTCAACAATACGGGCAAGTTTACTCAGTCCTACAACTTTCTGATTGGGGATGTAGGCGACGTGCGCTCTTCCCATAAACGGCAGCATATGGTGTTCGCACAAACTAAATAAATTGATATCGCGTACAAGTACCATCTCGTTATGACCTTCATCAAAGATAGCGCCGTTTACGAGATCTTCTAAAGATTGGTTGTACCCACTCGTTAGAAACCGCATTGCCTCTGCCACTCGCTTGGGTGTTTTCAGCAATCCTTCACGTTCTGGATCTTCGCCCACACCCACTAGTAAAGTTCGCACGGCTTCCATCATCTGCTCCATTTGCTCCTCTGTTTGGGGATGCAAATCAGCTTCCCGCCCGTTATGAGTGTTGCGATCGGGTCTTGGGGTAATGGATTCCGTTAAATCGGGAATAAGAGGAGATTGGGAGCGATTAGTACCGTTGGAATGAGCAATAGTCATGATGTCACAGTCTGTGTAAAGGTTTGAAAGTTGGTCAAAAGGTCATTAGTCATTAGCATTGGTCATTAGTTATTAGTTACTCATGTTTTTACAAATCACAAATGACAAAGGACAAATGACCAATGACCAATGACAAATTACAAATCACCAGCATTAGGCAGAAGAATTAATTCGTCAATGACTGCTTGTTGTGGTAGCAAGGCAGTATGAAGAATTGATTGAGCCACAATTTCTGGGGTTAACATTTTTGAGCGATCCAAGTTAGCATTAACAGTTGGTGTATCCCACAGTTCTGTATTGACTGCACCGGGATAGATAACAGTCACGCGAATACCACGGGTGCGTTCTTCTTGTGCCAGAGTTTGGGAAAGAGCTATCAAACCTGCTTTGCTGACACTGTAAGCACCCCAATTGGCAAATGCTTGCTTGCCAGTGATTGAAGAAACATTGATAATTGTGCCTGTGCCACGAGCTCGCATTCCTGGTAAAATTCCCATGATGCACTGAAAAATGCTGGTTAAATTTATATCTAAAACCAGATTCCAGTCTGCTAGAGAAGTGTCACTCAAAGAGCCGGTGTAACCTATAGCAGCACAATTCACCAAGATATCTATATCCCCAAAATCACTAGCTATTTCTTGCATCTTTTGTTGCACTAGAGAGACACAAGACAAATCCAATGGATATGCTTTTGCTTCTACTCCAGCGTGCTTTGCAGCTTGATAAACCGTTGCTAACTTTTCTATGGAACGGCTCACTAGGGCGACATCTATACCTGCTCGTGCAAACGCCAAAGCAGTTTCTCTGCCAATACCACTACTTGCCCCAGTAATCAAAGCACGTCGTTTCTGCTCAACACTCATTCTGTCTCCCCACTTTGTGGCGATTACTAAATTGCATTGCCATTTGGATTATGAGAATTTTTCGGCTCTAATAAATTAAACCAAGCTAAAAATTTACTGAATTTTTTATGGTGGCGGCTTCACTCCATGTATCTCAATCCTGTCTATGTCTGAGGTTTCCTAAGTAACAAAAGCAAACTTTTGTATAGAAAACGCTATCTCACCCCGATATTGAATAGTTAGTCCACATTCAAGAGCCTACGCCAAAAGTGTATTTGCTGTTGACGTTGACTATCGACTATTGACTAAAAATGTAAATGCCTGTGGCTTAATAGATTGTTAAAAATCTTTAAGTACCACAGGCAATTATAGCATTGCTGCTAAGTTAGTAAATGACCTCAGCCTTATGAGTGGGCAACTTCAGTAAAAACACCCATTTTACGGAATTTTTCGTAACGCAATTGGCGTCGTTCTTGGGGGGTAAAGCGATTGAGATCCTCCAAGTTGTCTAATAAAGCTTGCTTGAGTGTATTGGCAGCTTGTAAAGGGTCGGAATGAGCGCCACCTACTGGTTCGGGCAGTATCAGGTCAATAATTCCCAAGTTCTTGAGGTCATGAGAAATAATTTTTAAAGCAACTGCTGCTTGGGGTGCTTTACTAGCATCTTTCCATAAAATGGCAGCGCAAGCTTCAGGGGTAGCAACAGTATAAACAGAATGTTCAAACATTAAGAGCCGATCGCCTACACCGATACCTAAAGCACCACCAGAACCACCTTCACCAATAACAGTGCAAATAATGGGGACATCAAAGCAAAACATCTCGCGTAAATTGTAAGCGATCGCTTCACCTTGACCTTGATGTTCGGCTTCAATTCCTGCCCAAGCTCCTGGCGTGTCGATAAAAGTGACAATGGGCATACCAAACTTGTTGGCGTGCTCCATGAGCCGTAGTGCTTTGCGATAGCCCCCTGGGGATGCCATCCCAAAATTACGGGCAACATTATCCTTAGTATCGCGACCTTTCTGATGACCCAACATAACAACAGGTTTTCCACCCAAACGACCCACGCCACCAACTAATGCAGGGTCATCAGAACCACAGCGATCGCCATGCAACTCCATCCATTCATCACTAATGGACTGGATGTAATCGAGAGTACTAGGGCGGCGTGGGTGACGAGCGACTTGGAGTCGCTGTGACGGCGACAGACTACTGAATATTTCTTCCCGCAGTTGCATGGCGCGTGCTTCTAGTTGACGAATCTGACTCGTCACATCAACGCCATTTTCTTCCGCTAATTGCCGAATTTGGTCAATTCTAGTAGCAAGTTCGGCTAACGGCTTTTCAAAATCTAACAGTAGCTGTTTACGCTCAGTGGTTGCCATTTTCAGAGTGAAAAGTGATGAGTGGTTAGTGAAGAATGATTAGGGATTGGGGACTGGTGAACCCGAACGCGAGTGCGTCTCCGCGCTTGAGATAGGGCGACTGGCGACTAGGTACAAGTTGATTCAATCTTTAAATCCCCAATCCCTAATCCCCAATCCCTAATCCCTATACCAGCAATGGTCTAAATCCGTGTTTTACCGACACCTGACCTATCTGCTCCATTTTCTCTACGGTAATCCGATTTCGCCCCCAAGAGAAGTTAGTGTATAACTTCTCAAATTCCAACAGCATTGATTCGGCAAAACAAGCAAACAATTGACGTGCAGGCACATCCATATTGACAATTTGCATGATTTTCCAGTCAATATCAAGAGAGTGCTCGACAATGCCCCCATTTAGAACATACACATCGGGATGCTGAATTTTACTGGCTAGATTTTTTGGATAACCGCCATCAATGAGCAAACAAGGTCGCTTGAGAACAGTGGGGTCAATTTCCACGCCTTTAGGCATACTAGCAACCCAAACAACAATATCAGCTTGGGGCAATGCTTCTTCGAGAGACATGATTTTTCCCCGACCGAGTTCTTCTTGCAGGTTTTGCAATCTGTCGCGATCGCGAGCAATCAGCAGAAGTTCTCCGACCTCTGTTCTTTTATCTAACCACCGACAGACGGCGCTGCCAATATCTCCTGTTGCCCCACAAACAGCAACAGTCGCCTTCGATAGTTCAATTCCTAAGCGTTGCGATGCTTGTTCTACCTGTCGGCAAATAATGTAAGCTGTGTGAGTATTGCCCGTAGTGAAACGTTCAAACTCCAATTTAATATTGCGAACTTGTCCAAATTGCTCTAAGTTAAAGTTTTCAAAAATGATTGAGGAAAACCCACCTAAAGCTGTGATGTTTATGCCGTGCTTTTGAGCGTGAGCCATAGCATTGAGAATTTTTCGCGTTGCTGCTTTGATCCGCCTCGACGCCAACATTTCTGGCAAAAAACAGGATTCTACATACCGCCCTTCAATTTTTTGACCAGTAACACTAGTAACAGTGATATTGTCAACGATTTGGGGCGGAGCGCTGCACCAAAAATCTAAATCTTGCTCTGCATACTCAGGGTAGCCTAAGTTTCTAGCTACCGCTTGTGCGTGTTCCAAACTGGTAAGGTGTCCGATTAGACCAAACATGAACTATTTTGTTAAGCGTATCCTTTGTATAGGGGGTGGGGGATAGGGGATAGGGGGTAGGGGATAGGGGGTAGGGAATAGTTTAAAGCTATTCAATTACAATTGCTGTTGCCCCATGCCCATTGCCCTTGTCCTACGATCCAGCGATGCCGAAAGCGGAGAGACGCATAATGTCGCGGGTTGTAAAACCAATATGACTCAGCGCTTCTCCGTACTGGATCATGAAGTCTTCTACCAAAGCTTCCTTTTCCATTGCTAAGACACGGGCATCATCTTCTACTTGATTGAGCATTTTCCAAACGATTGGCAGGTTTTTGCGGTTAGCTTCTTCTAATTCTGCTTTTGATTGTTCAAAATGTTCTTTTAACCAAACTTCTCCAAAGTTAAGATGGCTATATTCGTCTTTAACAACGCCCTCAGTGATTTTACGAGCAAACGGATCGGCAACTGGAATATAAATGTTGTAAGCAGCGATCGCAAAGCATTCAATAATCAAAGACTGAATGAGCAAGCAAGTCACAATTTTCCCCTCAGCTGCTGCTGATTGAAAATTGCCATGCAATCCTGCAAAAAACTCCTTGGCAAATTGCAAATCCGGCGTTACCTGAAGATTGCGTCCGCAAGATTCAAAACCTTTCTTGTGACGGCTTTCCATTTTGGATAGACGAATAAGTTCATCCTTACTTTCTGGCAGCAGTTCAGCAAGTGCTAAGTAATTTTCGTGGGCTTCTTGTTCCCCCTCAATTACAATCGCATTAATCCGGCTATATGCGTCCTTGTACACTTCGCTATGAAAATCAATTTCCGATTGAGCTGCAAGCTGCTGCATGGTACTGTTCGCTCCTGTGCTGTGAATCATTTGATACAAACCTTCACCAAAGGATCGGTAAGCGGACAATTTTCAGTGAACTTTGGCTGAAAACTCATAACCGATGGCGATCGCTTTTTGGTAACTGTGGTTTAATTTAACTTAACAAGTCTATATGTTAATAGATTAACCTTTGCTGGCAGCATTATCTCAAGCTCGTCCATAGGAGAAGTCAGGAATTCAGGAGGAAGGTGGTTTTTCTGACATCTTTATGCGCCTTTTGATTTTGAGCTTCGGTTTTTACCCAAAGAAAATTAGCCCTTGGCAGATGACCAAGAAGCTTGGCGACGAGGTAAATTTTTACTGGCATGTCAATTCTACTCTAGTCGCCATCGCCTCCTAATTTGTTTCCTGAATTTGCAGGCGGATAGTCCGTTCGGCTGGTCCTCCAAGGTTTAATTCCATCACTTCACTACCAAGAGGTTCCAAACACTCAAGGAGCGATCGCAAATGGGGTGTACTCGCACCCGTATCTACGTAAAGGCGATCTGCTAGGTTACTAATTCGCTTCCAACTCATGTACAGCTTACCGATCGTTTGTTCGAGTTGAGAAGCTTGATTGACTAAATCCGCCGCGACATTCAGACAACCAACTCTTTGAGCTTCTACCAGTGCGGTTTCAATATCAATTTCTTCAGAAGTCAGCGCTTGGACTTGAGCGGCTGCTTTTAAATACTTTGCCAAGTTACGGGCTTCTGTCGTAGCTTGCTTGATAGTATCTAAATCGGGATTTTGTGCTATTTCCCTCTGTATCGCTGTTTGGTGGGACTCTGGTAGTTTCTCCATTTCCTTAACCAGAGGCGCAATATAACGAGGAGGAAGGGCATTCTCAGCTGCCTTGGTCTTCACTGGTTCCGGTAGCAAATCGGAAGACATAGCCGTCCATTCATCAGTAAGTTGACGAACTTCCCGTCTTGTGATTTTGTCCCCATTTTGGGCTGCTTCTGTCACCATCTGTTGAACTTCTGGCGCTGCTTTGGCAGTTTCTACAAACGCCCGTTTGCTAAAGTTATTAATAGCCCCTGGGTCTAGTTTTCCTTCTTCTAAAAGGGTATCAGCACTATTGGCTAGTTGGATTAAAGCATAAGCTTGGCTTTTGCTAATATCTCGTTCTTTCAACCATTTTAAAAAACCCGAACCCCTACCTTCACCTTCTTTCTTCTCGCGATCGCGAACAGCCCGTAAAATTCGCCCTCGCCAAATGTCCGTTTGCAGGTCAAAACGGTTACACACTTGCCAAGCCACTTCCACTTGCTGAAGAAATTCCATTTCAGGAATATCCTCATCCTCTGGATTCGGCAGTTGAAAGTCAAAATCAGCTGGCTGCTGCAGAAGCGCAGCCAAGTCATCCATGGAGTCGTTATATTGCACGATACATAAGTTATTACTCTATGCGCGGTTTATTATACACATTCTATAGAGACAGATCGTCTACCGTATTTAAATGTTATTTTTAATACTTGGCATTGCAATCAGATCTTGTGGGACTATTTCAGTTAGGTCTTGTTGAACTATTTCAATTAGGTCTTGTGGAACGGGCATCCTTGCCCGTCTACAAAACAATCAAAGTTTCCGTTTCTTCTTGAAACTCCCGTGCTAATTCCCGCAGTAAGGATATAGCTATAGAATTTCCTCATCTATTTCATCTTCCTCAGTCATATCACTTTCAACAATGTTTATAGCCTGCATAACCTGTCGAACACTTTTGGATGTAGAACTTTTCCGGAGTGAAAAGGAATCACAACTCTTATTTCTTCTCGGCGATAAACTCTATGACTTCCTTTACTTCTAATTTGGGTAAAGCCAACATCCAACAAAAGTTTTTCAGTTTACTTGACTGTCAGTCTTGGAAGTCTAGGCAACTTGTACCTCCAAGGTCATTGTTAATATTTGCTTGCTAAGAAGCGCCTGTTTCTCTGAATTTGATAAAATTTCTATGTACAGTTCAACTGCTTCTTTAATATTTGCTTGTACTTCTTCCAAAGAATCTCCCTGAGATTGACAACCAGGAAGCTCAGGACAATAAGCATAATATCCATATTTATCTTTTTCGATAATAACGCTGACTTGATACGGCATATTGATTATCTCTTCGTCTAACTTCTTGTCAATGTTACTCCTATCCCAATACTACTCGGATAAGAATTTCTGTGGGTTGGGCAAACCCTTGGCGAAACTCAACAAATACCTGTAAATGTTGGGTTTCGTTCCTCAAACGCCACGTCACTCAACGGGGGAAACCCCCGCACTTTTTGTGGCTCCCCAACCTACGATCGACATCTCTAACAAAAAATTACCATTCTTCAGCCCAATAAATTATTTCTGAAGTCGAACTATTAATCGCAACCCCAAAACTATCTCCATGATTCCATTTAAAATTGGTACTACCCTTGTCATGCGCTCCTAACACAAGAATTTCATAGGAGGAAGGAAAAGATTCTTCTTGAGAATCACTTGTATGGAAGAAAGTTGTTGGTACGCCATTCACCTGATTTGCGTGATCGTTCGTGTTACCACCTTGATATTTATGTGTCGCGATCGCTCTATACTGTGAAAGGAAATTTTGAATCTTTTGTGGCGATTGCTTTAACCGTAATTGGAAAAAACGATTCGCTTCAGAAGCGCCGGAAGAATAAGCAACACGCACATCTGCTGCATCAGTAGGGATATTTCCAGGAAAATGTTTAATTTGTTCCCGATTAGACCATAATTTATGGCGAATATCTTTGTATTGGGTGCGATAACTTCGTTGCGCTTCGCGAACGCTTACTATCTCCGGTTGATTTCCACTGCTGATGACTTTTCTTAAAAAAAAACCACTCCCTGCAACACCAAGACCACCTAAAACTAGTATTGCAACAGTGGCAATGTTAACAAAATGTGCGGACAGATGATGTGCTGTTATTAAGCTACGCTTCATGAAATTACGTGTATCTGACTAAAAATGTAGTACACTTAACTACTACCGAAAACAGGAACATTGCGTAAGTAGTATAAGAAAATTTCATGAAATATTCATAAAATCTTTATGAAGTCTCAGTAGAAATCCGGTTTTCTATAGCAGTCGTATTTAATTTTTCACAAATCATTTATGATTCATATAGCAGAAGTCGCGTTGACGCCAACAACTAGAAACTTCCAGCAATCATCCCAGAAAGTAAGATAAAACCAATCCAAACATTCTGCCGGAACATTTCACCATAACTTGAGTTAGGCAAGTCTTTCTGTCCCAAGCGGATGCACTGCCAAACCCATCCAACAGTAGCGAAAGCAAGACATATCCAGAAAATCAAATGCAGTTGCAAAATCAAACCCAGCCAACCGAGTAAAATTACCGTGCCGAAAAAGAAAATTCCAATCGCTACAGGGGCATACTTACCAAAAAATAAGGCACTAGAATTCACGCCAATTCTTCTGTCATCTTCGCGATCGCTCATAGCATAGACAGTATCAAATCCCAATGTCCACAGTACCGTTGCTCCCCAAAGTACCCAAGTTGGAAGCGAAAGGTTGCGCGTAACTGCACTCCAGCTAATTAAAACTGCAAAACCCCAAGCAATGGAAAGTACGAGTTGTGGAACGGGAAAAACTCGTTTGGCTCCAGGATAAAGCAAAATAACAGGAACCGCTGCCACGCACAACCAAAATGTCAGCGCGTTAAGATAGAAAGCGAGAACAGCAGCACACCCCATCGCAACTGTAGCGACAACAAGACCGACTTTTACGGAAAGCGCACGGCTAGCGAGAGGGCGCTCGCGAGTTCTTTCAACCTGTGGATCTATATCTCTATCCCATAAATCATTGACAACACATCCCGCAGCGCTCGTAGCGAGAGTCCCCAGAACGATCGTACCAACAAGTGGTAAAGGCGGTTTCCCAGAAGCCGCTAAAAACACAGCCCAAAGGGCAGGAATCATTAAAATTAATCGTCCTTCTGGTTTATGCCATCGCAAAAGCCGGACGATCGCAAGCCATGTGGGTTCGGTGTTGCTTAGGGGCGGAGTTCGCATAGATCTGCAAAAAAATAGATATAGACAGAGAACTTTATTAAGCTTTACATCTATAGGATATCTTTATTTGATATTTGTAAAGACACAACTATAAAGTGGCAACTTTGAATGTGGCAAAGAAGTCACTGAGGTTGTAAGTAACAGGGTCAATCTGAGCTTCTCAGGTAAAGTCTATAAAAAGCCGAACTTGAGAACAAACTATATTCCACATCAATAAATAATTATGCCGACTTGCTCGGCACAACCAGCTTTCCCATGCCAAGCAGAGAGAAAACGTAGATGGTGAATT
This sequence comes from Scytonema hankhaensis NUACC26, assembly GCF_045865695.1. NCBI lineage: Bacteria > Bacillati > Cyanobacteriota > Cyanophyceae > Nostocales > Scytonemataceae > Scytonema > Scytonema hankhaensis. The sequence continues at coordinate 116,884 of NZ_BAACAP010000250.1, read as the reverse complement.
TAGTTTCGGCAAGCTGGGCGAGTATACCGACTCAACCAGTTGACCAACATCGGATTATAGCAGCCATTGATTTGGGGACAAATTCACTTCACATGGCGATCGTGCGAATTGAACCCACACTCCCAGCTTTTAGCATTATCGCTAGAGAAAAAGAAACCGTGAGGTTGGGCGATCGCGATCTCACAACAGGGAATTTAAAACCAGAGGTGATGGAACGGGCGATTGCTGCTTTAGGACGTTTCCAAACAATCGCAAAAACCCTGAACACCGAAACAGTCATTGCTGTTGCTACAAGTGCAGTACGAGAAGCCCCCAATGGAAAAGATTTTCTCAAACAGCTAAAAGAAGAATTGGGCTTATGCGTCGATCTCATTTCCGGTCAGGAAGAAGCACGGCGCATTTACTTGGGCGTTCTATCGGGGATGGAATTCAACAACCAACCCCATATCATTATTGATATAGGTGGTGGTTCCACAGAATTAATTCTAGGCGATAGCCATGATGAACGTACCCTCACGAGTACCAAAGTAGGTGCAGTGAGACTAACGGGTGAATTAATTAAAACCGATCCCATCAGCAACCTTGAATTTCAGTACTTACAATCTCATGCACGCGGAATGTTAGAGCGAGCTGTAGAAGAAGTACAGGCAAACATCAAGTTTGGCGAACATCCTCGCTTGGTTGGGACTTCTGGTACAGCTGAAACTTTAGCAGGGATTGATGCGCGTGAAAAGTTGGGTTATCTCCCCTCTACTCTCAACGGTTATGAAGTGAGTCTAAGAGATTTGCGCGAGTGGGTCAATCGCTTGCGAAAAATGAGTCAAGTAGAACGAGCGACTATTCCCGGTATGCCAGAAAAACGGGCGGAAGTGATAGTAGCTGGTGCGGTTATATTGCAGGAAGCCATGACTCTTTTGGGAGTCGAGTCCTTTATTGTGTGCGAACGTTCTCTCAGAGAAGGCGTGATTGTAGACTGGATGCTTGCTCACGGTTTAATTGAAGACCGTCTTCGCTACCAGAGTACTGTACGCCAACGAAGCGTTCTTAAAATAGCAAATAAATTCCACGTTAATATAGAGCATAGCGATCGCGTCGCCGTGTTTGCTCTAAGTCTATTTGACCAAACAAAAGGAATACTTCACAATTGGGGTGCGGAAGAACGACAATTACTTTGGGCTGCTGCAATACTACACAATTGCGGTCATTACATAGGTCATTCCTCACACCACAAGCACTCATACTATCTCATTCGTAATAGTGAATTGCTAGGTTATAACGAAACAGAGATAGAAATTATTGCTAATTTGGCACGCTATCATCGTAAATCCGCACCTAAGAAAAAGCATGATAGCTATGGGAGTTTGTCGAGTAAAACTGATAGGCAAATTGTTAACCAGTTAAGTGCTATTTTAAGATTGGCAGTGGCTTTAGATAGGCGACAAATTGGAGCCATTACACGAGTGCAATGTGAATATTTGTCTAAAGAGAAGGAATTCCATCTCAAATTTTTTCCAGCACATTTTGATGATGACTGTGCTTTAGAACTGTGGAGTTTAGATTATAAAAAAGGAATTTTTGAAGAAGAGTTTGGAGTGAAATTAGTGCCCATTCTAGAAACATCTACTGTTCCTAGTAGTTGTTAGAAAAATGATGGTCTTTCTTTGAACCACACTAGGGGTGCAAAGTTTTGTGCCCCTACTCTACAGCAAAACCACTGTATTGACGCATAAATTGAGATTTATACGCCAGGACAATATCTTGTTTAGGAATGCCTAACTCCGTCAAAATTTGCTTAATTGCTTGACGATACTCATTTAGTCGATCCATTGCGCGAGCGCTTGTTAAGTTCTTTAACTTACGAAAAAAACATTCAAGGGTTTGTTTGCGATCTGCCAATATTCCTCAGCAGAACGCAAAATATCAACTGCTATTTGCCATTCTGTAGGTTCAGCTTGAGCAAAGATATCGGGGCGTTCATATAACAAAACATAGCTTTTAGCCGGAAACCATGTTAAATCAGTAATGCATTCATCAAATGCATCCCAATTACCACCAAAATACGTAGGGAATTGCATTGCTTCAGCAGCTTTTCTTAAAAAAGTTTCTTTACTCGAAATTTCTCTACCATTAAGGTAAAAAACTTGAATACCTTGTTCAGCCAGTTCCTCTATAATTTTATCTATGACCTGCTTCCTAGTAGCCATAATTTCTGGCTTGGGTATAACTGTTTGCATAAAAGATAAATTATATTCACTCATTTAGCTCTCCTTTTGCTTACAGCTACTACTAGATGACTTCTTGAAAGCTATTATAGTGATTGCTAGTGTAGTACATTTCTCCATTTTGCCCTACAATCAGACGGCGACCACCTCTGTCTGATGCTCCTGGTGTCTCTACAGTATACTCTTTATAATAGCCTAGGGGTTGTGACGGTAGCAAACCTTCAAGATTTTTGAAAACAGTACTATCTTTCCCATGAGGAAACGGTCCACCTTGTGAAATTAGATTGATAGTGATTTGGACTTCAGGAGGTAGTTGACTAATGGCAACCTGTGGTATGCCCGTCATTAAAATATTTTATCTCCTTGTTTGTTATAGATATGAGTATCTAACAAATTACAGCTTTTCCCACTCATCTCTTGAAATTCCAAAAATCAAAGTATCCCACCAGCGTCCCTTAAACCACTCATTCTCAGTAAATCTTTCCTCAAGCTGCATCCCAACTTTTTCCATGACTCTAGCAGAGGCAAGATTTTCCGCAATGCACCAGCCATAAATACGCTGTAGCTTTAACTCCTCAAAACCAAACTTTATCATGGTGCTTGCTGCTTCAGTTGCATATCCCTTTCCCCAATAATCTGAAGCAATTTCGTAACCAAGGGAAGCTTCTGGTAATTCTGGTTTTATTTTGCGAATACCACAATTTCCAATGACTTTTTCTTCAGATTTTAAAACGATCGCTAACTGAAATTTCGTTCTCGGCACTTGCTTTTGCTGTTCTAAAAACATTTGCACAAATTCCTGCACCTCAGCTTTGCTACGTGTCTCCCACTCGTAAAATTCGAGGTATTGGGGATCTGTTTGGTAGTCAAAAACAGCTTGCCAGTCTTCCGGCATAAATTCTCTTAAGGTAAGGCTCTTAGAGGAAAGGATCATTGTAGTCAGTAGGTCGTCACAATTAAAGTTAACTAGTTAGGGTCGTCATTTGTCATTAGTCAATAGTCATTGGCAAGAGTTTCCGTCGTCTTTACATTTCTTAACATAGTTTAGTCCCCAATCCCTAGTCCCCAATCTCTAATCCCCAATCCTCAGTCCCCAGTATAACTTTACAAAACAACATAATTCGGTACAATTGTGTAAAGTGATTCTCGCAATTGTAAAACAAAGGCGTAACAAGTCCCATGCAACTGAAGCTCAGTGCATCTCAACAACCCTTCGCACCAATACTGCTGATAGCTCCATTTTTCTTATGGGGTACTGCAATGGTGGCAATGAAAGGTGCAATCCCTCACACGACACCATTCTTTTTAGCAGGGGTGCGTTTGATACCAGCAGGGGTACTCATTCTCATAGCAGCAGCATTCATGGGTAAACCTCAGCCGAAAGGATGGTTGGCGTGGCTGTGGATAACTCTCTTTGCTTTGATAGATGGAACTCTGTTTCAGGGCTTTTTAGCAGAAGGGTTGGTGAAAACGGGTGCTGGGCTGGGGTCTGTTATGATTGATTCTCAACCTTTGGCAGTTGCTTTGTTGTCTTTATGGCTGTTTCAAGAACGCATCGGTTTATGGGGATGGTTGGGACTCGCACTCGGAGTGATGGGTATTAGTTTAATTGGCTTACCGGATGAGTTAATCTTGGGTATACTTTCTCATTCCTTCTCCCTTTCTCCCACACTCTCCCACTCCTTTCTAGAGAGTGGAGAATGGTTGATGCTTATGGCAGCACTTAGTATGGCAGTGGGAACCGTGCTGATTCGTTTTGTTTGTCGTCACGCCGATCCCGTAACTGCTACAGGATGGCACATGATTTTAGGTGGATTGCCATTATGGGGAGTCTCAGCAGTCACGGAATCCGAGCAAATACAGAATCTCGTTCCTTCGGATTGGCTCGCTTTGAGTTATGCTACCGTGTTTGGAAGTGCGATCGCATACGGTTTATTTTTCTATTTTGCCTCTAGCGGTAATCTCACTAGTTTAAGCTCTCTGACCTTCCTCACACCTGTCTTTGCTTTGCTATTTGGTAATTTACTCCTTCAGGAAGTGTTAAGCCCAATGCAGTGGGTTGGAGTAGGATTAACTCTAGTCAGTATTTATCTTATCAATCAGCGAGATACTTTAGCTGAATCTGGGAATAAACTTGTGACAAGCGAGAAGAACGCCGCACAACAGCAACCTTTATTAGAAGCTTCTGCAACAAAACTCAATAGAGTCTCTATATCTTTACGCGAATCAGAACCAGAAATTTTACCGTAGCTTAAAAAAAAGTGCTGAAAAAGAAAGAATTATCAAAATTTTTGACATTGATGAAAGATTGGGAACAGGCTATAGTATCTTTCAATCATAGTCAGCTGTTACGCTTTTTATTTAGGTACGCTGAGTTATTAGGCTGCTAGCTAGTTGCAGCTCTGTAAAGTTGGAGTTTTAGACGGCTTGGTAAATGGGGTGTATTGAATTATTTATTTTGTAGCCAAGAAAAAACTTAACATTAAAATAGCTTGTTACCGTGGTATTGATGCGTTAGTAATGCATATCCTACCTAAGAATATTTATATGGGGCTACGTAGTTCCTCTGTACTTCTCGTTTCCTGCATTGCTTGCTTAGGTCTTGACCATAATTTAGCAAGCAAAGCTACCCCTAGCCCAGCTGTAAAAAGCTTTGAACTTGCTCGAGCAAGCTCTACAGAGACAGTCAATATTTCTACTCTCCTCCAGCCTGGTAGCACGGGTGCAGAAGTGAGAACGCTGCAAACCTCACTCAAAGAGTTGGGGTACTACGATGGAGAAATAGATGGTAAATACGGTACGGTGACAAGCATGGCTGTCGCCAAGTTTCAGCAAGCTAAGGGTTTGGTTGCAGACGGTGTATTTGGAGTTGTTACAAAGCAGAATCTCGAAAAAAATTTTAAGAAAAAGCCTTTGACATCCTCTATGACTATGGCAAGCAATGCCATCTCATCTACTGCCACAACAATAGAGCCAGAAGAAAAACAGGATATACTATGGTGGATATTAGTCACTATGGGTACTTTGGGAAGTTTTGGTGCTCTTGCATACATTATTAGGGGATTTAGTCAAGTCAAAAAACCTGCTAACTACATTGAAACTTCTCGCCAGGAAAATACTAACTCCGTTCAGGCATCAATAAAAGAAAACACGACTACTAGGAACGAAGAATACTTAAGAAGTACCGAACTTGTCCCACCACAAACAATTGCAAACCCTCAACCCCAATTACTATCAGTAGAAAAAACTTCTCGCCTTGCCAAAGTCAATATTATTGACCAATTGATAGAAGACTTACACAGTGCCGATCCCACCCAACGCCGTAAAGCTATCTGGGATTTGGGACAACAGGGAGATTCAAGAGCAGTTCAACCTCTCGTGGAATTGATGGTAGATGCAGATACTCAGCAACGTAGCTTAATTTTGGCAGCTTTAGCAGAAATCGGCACTCGGACACTTAAACCTATGAATCGTGCTTTGGCAATTTCATTGCAGGATGAAAGCGCCCAGGTGCGGAAAAATGCTATCCGCGATTTGACTCGTATTTATGACATGATGGCTCAAGTGAGCCAAATGGTATCTCATGCAATGCACGATCCCGATGCTGAGGTGCAAGCCACGGCAAAGTACGCTCTTTCACAAATGAACCGCATCCGTTCCTTACCCTCTCAGGAAAGAGAAGACAGTGACCAGTGACCAGTGACCAGTGACCAGTGACCAATGCCCAATGCCCAATGCTCAATTCCAATTGTCCCCCAACCTCTGAAGCCAGGGGATTTGCTGCACGTTATTGCGCCAAGTGGTGCTTTGAGAGAATTTGAATCGTTTGAAAAAGGCGTCGAAATCTGGCGATCGCGAGGTTACCAAGTTGAGTTAGTATCAGGATTTGATGACAAATGGGGATATTTAGCAGGTAAAGATGAAAACCGTCGCCATCAACTAGCAACGGCTTGGCAAAAACCTCAATGTCGCGGTATTTTGTGCGCGAGAGGTGGTTTTGGCAGTACCCGCATTCTTGAAGACTGGGTATGGACAATGGAAGAATTTTCCCGAGCGAGCTCTGATCCTCACTCTGTAGAAACTTCGAGTCCCTTACTTCCCAACCCTAAATGGTTGATTGGCTTTTCTGACATTACCGCCCTTTTATGGAGTCTTTATACATTCGGTATTTCTAGCGTTCACGGTCCTGTAATGACAACTCTAGCTTCAGAACCAGAGTGGTCGATTCAAAGATTATTTGATTTGGTGGAAGGTCGCCCTCTAGCGCCTCTAAAAGGTAATGGCTGGGGTGGTGAAATTGCTACTGGTATTTTATTACCAGCAAATCTCACCGTGGCAACTCATCTCTTAGGGACGCCATTACAACCAGATATGGATGGTGTTATTTTGGCATTGGAAGATGTGACAGAAGCACCTTACAGAATAGACAGACTACTAACTCAATGGCGAATGAGTGGTGCTTTGCAAAAAGTCAGAGGTATTGCTTTAGGACGCTTTAGCCGATGCGAACCCCCGCCCAATGTCCCTAGTTTCACTATTGAAGAAGTTTTGCGCGATCGCTTGGGTAATTTAGGCATTCCTGTGGTTTCCGATCTACCTTTTGGTCATGATGGATCGAACGCTGCTTTACCTGTAGGTGTGAAGGTGACTCTAGATGCAGAGCGGGGTCTACTAGATTGCACGCAAATTAGGTGATAATACGAGTGCTACTAATACATTAGAGCTTAAATGAAGCTAGCATCGCTCGCAGCGACTTCCCAAAATACCAAGCTGGGAAGCGGGACTTTTGTGGGTAATGCACAAGCGAGCGCTAACCTGCGCTCGCCATGCGCTTCAGCCAATTGTTAACTCAACTTTACAGCAGTTTTCACCTAAATGAACCACAGCATTTTCTTGTGGTACGGAGAGCAGCGCCGTGCGGGGGTTCCCCCCGTTGAGGCGACTGCGGAGCGTCCTCGCCCGTTGTGGATAAGAGGGCGGGCGAGGACGCCCACCCTACTCCATGTGGTCTAATTACCTAAAAATGGCTGTAAATTATAAAATTAAGAAAATAGAACCACCATAGCTCAAACTTGTTCGCTTCGCCCTAACTAAAACTATATATAACTATGACATTAACTCATTTTCCCGAAGGAGAAGAACGGAAAGTTCAAATTACGAGTACCGCCTCTATTGATGGAACTCCTGTCGCCTACATTGTCGTTTTAGCAGCAGTCACTACCGCGCTTGCTTTTATTCCCTTCACTATCGTATTAGCATCGGGAGGAGGAATGCCGTTGAGCCAAAGTATTTTTCCTCTACTGGGATGGATACTCGGACCTTTTGCTGGTGCATTAGCCAGTGGTATTGGTACGTTAATTGGAACTTTTCTGGCTCCCTACACCGCTGGTATTCCCATTTTTTCAGTTTGGGGAGCAATGCTGGGTAGCTTCACTGCAGGAATGATGGTTTTAGGTTACAGACGCAAATATTGGTGGATAGCGTTAACTATTTTTTTCGCCTTTGAGCTTTTTCTGTATGCTAACCACGCTTTTCACAATGGTGTTAATCCAAAAATAATCATTGCAGGGTCTTTTGTTGATTGGTCTGGTCTTTTATTATATGCCTTACCCACGCGCACTCTATTTACTCGATGGATTTCAAGTCAGAAGATTATTCCCTTAATAACGGGTTTATTTCTAGGAACGTGGACAGTTTGGGGCGTCATTCATCTGAGTTTAACAGCAATAACTTACTACATATTTAATTGGCCGGAAGAGATATGGATTGCCCTCATTCCTATTATACCTGTAGAAAACTTGATTCGTTGTCTGGCTGGTACAGTTATTGGTGCAGGAGTCATTTCCGGACTAAGAGAGATCAACTTAGTGAAACCTAGAGAAGCTATTTATTAAACAAAATGAATGCGATCGCCACTTTAGAAAAATTTTCCTATCTTTATCCAAGTTCTTCTGATTCAGTCTTAAAAGATATCTCCCTAGACATTTATTCAGGAGAATTCTTAGGAGTTATTGGACCAACGGGTGCGGGTAAAACTACACTTTGTCTTGCATTAAATGGAATTGTTCCCCAATTTTACGGAGGACGTTTTTTCGGACATATTACCGTAGCGGGTAAAGACACTCTCGATAGTCCGATTTCTGAATTAGCACGTTATGTGGGAATGGTATTTGAAGACCCCGAAATGCAACTCACTTCCACTTCTGTAGAAAATGAAATTGCTTTTGCTCTTGAAAATTTATGCGTTCCCAGAGATGAAATTCTGAGGCGGATTCCTCGAGTCTTAGAAGCAGTTCGCTTAGAAGGCTGCGAAACAAAAAATCCTCAAGAATTATCTGGCGGACAAAAACAACGTTTAGCTATTGCTGCTACTCTAGCTTTACAACCTACCCTACTCATTCTCGATGAACCTACCTCTCAGTTAGACCCGATTGGTTCTGAGGAAGTTTTTGCTACTGTCAAAGAACTCAATCAAGAATTAGGCATTTCAATTGTCATGGTTTCCCATGCGGCGGAAGAAATGGCTCAATTTGCCGATCGCTTAGCTTTTTTATCTAATGGTCAACTTTTAGACGTGGGAACGCCCAATCAAATTTATTCTCGGATCGAACAATTAGAACAACACAATTTGCGTCCACCTCAAGTCGCTCAAACTTTTTACTTCATCAAGCAACGTAAAATTCCCGTAAGTCAAATTCCCGTGACTCTCTCTGAAGGATTGCCTTTATTAAGTAAATTATCAACAGAAAATCAAATTGTTCCATCCCCTCAATTTTCTCAAGCTGAAAAAAGTACACAAACACCTTTGCTATCCGTGCAAAACCTAAGTCATATTTATGAGGATGGCACACAAGCATTGCGTGATGTATCTCTCGATATTCATCGCGGGGAATATATGCTAATTGTTGGGCAAAATGGAGCAGGAAAAAGTACCTTAGTTAAGCATTTCCTCAACCTTTTACAACCATCTCAAGGAAAGGTCTATGTTGATGGTCAAGAAACTAGTACCCTGTCAGTTAGCAGTTTAGCTCGTTCCATTGGCTATGTCGCTCAAAATCCCGATAACCAAATTTTTAACACAACTGTAGAAAAAGAAGTCTCCTTTGCTTTACGAAATCTGGGTTACTCGCGCGAAACTCTAGAGCAACGAACTCATGACAGCCTGAAAAGTATGGACTTATGGAAAGAGCGACATCTTCATCCCCTTGCTTTACCTAAAGGCGATCGCGCTCGGATTGTAATTGCTGCTATTTTAGCAATGAACCCAGAAATTATTATTTTCGATGAACCGACCATCGGACAGGATTATCGAGGAGCTTGCTCAATTTTAGATGTAAGCCGTCAACTACACGAGCAGGGAAAAACCATAATTGTCATTACTCATCATTTATATTTAATGACTGAATATGCCCAACGGGTTATTGTGATGGGAAAAGGAACTGTTCTTCTCGACGCGCCTATACGTCAAGCTTATCATGAGACGGAATTATTACAATTAACCTTTTTAACTCCCCCGCAAGCAGTTTTGTTATCGCAAAAACTTTCTGAACTGACTAATCAACCTTATCCTTTATTGACTCCTCAAGAGTTGGCTGATTGTTTTAAGTGCTCTTTCTGATACCCCCCTTTTCAAGCTACTGTGTGTATGTGAGTCTAAAATAGGTAACAAACAGAGATTTGAGCGTCGTTTTTACCCCACCCTAACCCTCCCCTTGTAAAGGGGAGGGAAGTTTCCCCCCTTTATAAGGGGGGATTAAGGGGGGTAAATCCGATTTTCAAACAACCTCTTACGTAGAAATCCTAAATCATTTGTAAAATTCTCTCTTTTCTTCGCGCTCTTTGCGTCTTAGCGGTTCATAATTTTTCCAATTTAAATAGGACTGCTATATCTCATTATTTTATTTAGGAGATGGGATGATGGGAATTAAAAATTTTCAGACTGTAAAGCGAGATTCCATTTTTACTCGTATAGATTTTCGTACAAAATTGGTGATGATAGGAGTAATTACCCTAATTGCTTTCATTTGGGAAAGCCCTATTACTGAAGGTCTTTTGACTTTAAGTGTTGCCCTTGCTTGTCTCGTAGCAGGAGTCAAGTTAAATTATTTGGGAACTCTTTTGAAAATTATGCTTCCTTTTTATATATTCCTATTATTGAGTATGGGTTTGTTTAATGTTTCTCAAGTGAAATTGTTAACCCACAAGGAAGAATTAACTACTATGTTGACTATACCTACCAGTTGGTGGTTTCTTGGTGGGGCAAAAATGTCAGTGGAAGGAATTTTATATGGAATAAATGTCATATTTAAAACCTTGACAATGGTTCTAGTTATTCCATTAGGAATTTTCACAACTGATGTCAATCAGATGATTGTCAGTATGGTTAAGGCTAAAATACCTTATAAAATTGTGTTTATTTTTTCGTCTACTTTACGATTTTTCCCCGTTCTTTTTGAAGAAATTCAATCGATTATTGAAGCTCAAAGATTAAGAGGACTAGCTTTTGAAAAAATGGTTTGGTTGCAGCGTATTCGCGTTTATGCTACCGTTGCAGTCCCCCTTATTCTAAATGCAATGACTAAATCCCAAACATTAGAAGTAGTATTACAATCAAAAGCTTTTTCTGGAAGTTCTCAGAGGACTTATCTTCACGAGTCTATACTTAGGACTACTGACTATTGGATCGTGGGAAGCAGCGTTGGATTATTTATCTTAGCTTTAATTGTCTATTTCGGATTCGGTGTTGGTCAGTTTGCTTGGCTAATTTATTCTTAAACACAGGCTACAACATCGACTATTGAAGCAGTATTTTTATAGGACGGGCGAGGACGCCCATCCTACAAGATTGATAATTTATTGCTTGGAAATACCTATAGGAATCATAAATGATTTTTGAAAAATTTTAAGTACTGTAGGTAGGGCTATGCCCACCACATAAGGTTTTTGTGCGGCATAGCCCACCCTACGTATAGTTCAAAAATCAAATAGGAGTCCTATAGAAGATGTTTTAAAGATTTCCCCCCTTGGGAAGGGGGGCTAGTTCCAATCTTGAGATAGCGGTAGACTTGACAAACATCCTCTTAAGCTAAACCAAGTCTATCCAAAACAAAGGCATATTCAAAAGCGAGTTCCTTCAAACTTTCATAACGTCCTGATGCACCGCTATGCCCTGCACCCATGTTGGTTCTGAGCAGGAGAATGTTATTGTCTGTTTTAAGTTCTCGCAATTTTATCGTCCATTTTGCTGGTTCCCAATATTTGACACGAGAGTCATTTAACCCGGCTAAAATTAAAGTATCTGGGTAATCTTTGGCTTCAACGTTGTCATAGGGAGAGTAGGATTTTATGTAGTCGTAATAAACTTTATCGTTTGGATTGCCCCATTCTTCCCATTCTGTCACTGAGAGGGGTAAAGAGGTATCCAATATGGTTGTTACTACATCTACAAAGGGTACATCAGCAATGACGGCTTTAAAAAGATCGGGACGCATATTCATCACTGCTCCCATTAATAAGCCACCTGCACTTCCACCAGAAATAACAAGGCGATCGCTTGATGTCCATTGTTCGCTAATTAAGTACTCAGCACAAGCAATAAAATCAGTAAAGGTGTTCTTTTTCTGCAAAAATTTGCCATTTTCATACCACTTCCGTCCCATTTCACCTCCACCGCGAATATGGGCAATGGCAAACACAACTCCACGATCTAATAATGAGAGTCGATTGGAGGAAAAGCCCGATGAGGAAGGATAACCGTAAGAACCATATCCTGTTAAGAAAAGTGCATTTTTCCCATCTTTTTGAATGCCCTTTTTGTAAACAATCGATATGGGAACTTTTGTTCCATCAGCAGAGGTAGCAACCAACCACTCACTTTGGTACTGACTGCGATCGTATCCACCCAGAACTTCTATTTCTTTTTTCAACTCCCGCTGATTTGTTTCCATGTCATAGTCAAACACAGAATGAGGAGTGGTGAAAGAGGTGTAATTAAATCGCAAGGTTGTTGTATGAAATTCTGGGTTACTGCTTTCATAGAAATCATAGGTTGGTTCTGGAAAAGAAATTTGATGAATGTTTCCTGTCGATAAATTTTGAACTCGTCCGATAGGTAACCCGCCTTGCCTTTCATAAATGACCATGTAGTTAGCAAACAAGCTAATGCCCGCAAGCATTATATCTTCTCGATGGGGAATAACAGTTTGCCAATTTTCTTGTGTTGGTAAGGCAACAGGAGTTTTCATCAGTTTAAAGTTAATTGCTTCATCGTTCGTAACTATGTAAAAGGAATCGCTGTGATGGTCGAGATCGTACAATACCCCAGTTTTGCGTGGGAGAAAAAGTTGAAAGGTTCCATTAGGATCGTTGGCATCTAAGTAATAGATTTCTGATGTAATTTGACTACCCAAACTCATCATGATATATGCTTCACTTCTCGTTTTACCAACTTCCAAAAAGAAAGCATCATCTGGTTCGTGAAAAATGAGAACGTCTTCGTCTACAGAAGTTCCTAAAGTGTGTCTAAAAAGTTGGAAAGGACGATTTGCCGGATCGATTTTGGTGTAGAATACAGTTTTATTGTCATTTGCCCAGGTAAATGAATAATAGGTTTCGGGGATTGTTTCTGGGTAAAGCTCTTTTGTGGCTAGATCGAGAAAGAAAAGCGTGTATTGCTCGGCTCCACTTGTATCAACTGAGTAAGCTAGAAGCTGGTGATTGGGACTAACGCTCAAAACGCCCAAACTACAAAATTCCTGCTCTAGTGCTAACTCATTTTGGTCTAACAGCACTTCTTCAGGGGCTTCAAGGCTACCTTGTTTGCGACAGTGTATTGGATATGCTTTACCTTCTTCAGTACGCGAATAATAATAATACTTATCTTTACGATAGGGTACTGATAAGTCTGTTTCTTTGATGCGAGCTAGCATTTCTTCGTAAAGTTTGGTTTGCAATGCTTTTGTATGCTGCATCATCGCTTCCGTGTAAGCATTTTCAGCTTCTAGATAAGCGATGGTTTCTGGATTATCTAGATCGCGCATCCAAAAGTAGTTATCAATGCGTCGATCGCCGTGTAATTCTAAAACATGAGGTTTTTTGGGCGCTGTGGGTGGAGTGAGGGTCTTTTGCAAAGCATTGTCTTTAGTCATCTTCGTCAATCTGTATCCGATGTTTTGTTTTTAGGGTACAAAAGCCAATGGCTGGGATAATTCCCAGAATAATAGCTGTAAATCCCTGTCCGCTCAAATACACTACCCGATCTCGGTTCAATGCAGGAAGAAAATCTTGCACAAAAGACAGCACTCCTATCATCAAACTAATCAGTAAAAATGCAGCTGAAGGTAGAAAATTCCACCACCAAGCACCAGATGTATATCGTCGCAACACTAACCATTGGAAAAAACCCAGCCAAATTCCTGACAAAATGTACGCAAAAGTTGACAAAATTCCAAAAATTACAGCGTCTTGAAAAGTAAGAGTTCTGTTTAAAGACGAAGCGATCGCCGAGATGTAGTCAATCCAAGCTGTGGAAACGTTAGTGGAAACCAACCAACCCAAACTCGTTGCGATCGCCCACAACCAACCCGATGTATATTGTCTAACAACAAGCGCTTGATCTATCCCATAAATCAGTGCAAACACGCAACTGCTGATGTAACTTCCCAAGGCGTTCCATCTCGGTTGTTGAAGAAGCTCGGGTGATAATGTCCGTGCAAAGGTCTTTTCTATCGCTATACTAGCTATTCCGCCCACAACCCATCCCAGGACTGTCATTAAACAGAAGAGTAGGAAAAATTTTTGGCGTTGCGATCGCGGTATCAAAAACATTTGTTATTTGTCCTTTGTCATTTGTCATTTGTCATTTGTAAACAATTTAAAACTAACAACTAATCCCCATTACCCCTCAACAAGGAGGGGACACTGAGTTCCCCAATCCCCAATTTGTCAATATTTCCTTCTTAAAACTTTGCATTTGGTCAAGAATTTTATAAGAAGTTTTGCGAACAGCCCCAAAAGGTATTTCTCGTGGAAAAAGAACAAAGAGGGAATGATAAGCTAAACAATGACAAAAAAGATTTTAGGATGAATTATTAAATGGGTGTTTCCTCTAACGATCCATTTCTCCTTAGAGCAGCTCGTGGCGAAGTTTTAGATCGTCCTCCTGTATGGATGATGCGACAAGCGGGACGATATATGAAAGCTTATCGAGATTTAAGGGAGAAGTACCCTTCTTTTCGCGATCGCTCGGAAATACCGGAAGTAGCGATTGAAATATCCTTGCAACCTTGGAAAGCTTTTCAACCAGATGGAGTGATTTTGTTCTCAGACATTGTTACACCGCTTCCTGGTATAGGCATTGATATGGATATCGCGGAAGGCAAAGGTCCTATTATTTACTCGCCTATCCGTACATCCGAGCAAATTGAAAACCTGCACCCTCTAGAACCAGAGGAATCCCTGCCGTTCATTAAACCAATATTAAGGGCGTTACGGCAGGAAGTAGGCAACAAATCAACAGTTTTGGGCTTTGTGGGTGCGCCCTGGACATTGGCAGCATATGCTGTGGAAGGAAAAGGTTCTAAAACCTATTCCATAATCAAAAATATGGCGTTCTCAAATCCAATTATCCTGCATCAGTTGCTGGAAAAATTGGCAGACTCCATCGCTACCTATGTCCGCTACCAAATTGACTGTGGCGCTCAAGTAGTACAAATGTTTGACTCGTGGGCAGGTCAATTAAGCCCTCAAGATTACGAAGTCTTTGCCCTCCCCTACCAGCAAAGAGTTTTCCAGCAAGTTAAGGCAACTCATCCAGAGACGCCCTTAATTCTACTGGTCAGTGGTAGCGCTGGTTTGCTGGAAAGAATGTCCCAATCGGGTGCTGATATCATCAGTGTAGACTGGACAGTAGACATGGCAGATGCACGGGAAAGATTGGGTAGGCAAATGAAAGTGCAAGGAAATCTTGACCCTGGGGTGCTATTCGGTTCCAAGGAGTTTATTCGCGATCGCATTCTCGATACCGTTCGCAAAGCAGGTAACAAAGGACACATTCTTAACCTCGGTCATGGTGTTATGCCAGAAACACCAGAGGACAACGTAGCTTTCTTCTTTGAGACAGCAAAAAATCTCAATGCAGTGGCTGTGTGAGTAAATTATGAAGTATAAATTATGAATTATGAAACTTTTTTATCTTTTATACTTCATAATTCATAACTCACAATTCATAATTTCATTATGGGTCAGAAGAAGATTTTTGTGACGGGTGCAAGCGGTTGTATCGGTCACTATATAAGCGAAACTTTAATACAACAAACAAACCACGAGCTGTATCTATTGGTCAGAAATCCTAAAAAACTGCAAGTTGATACGCAAGCACGTCCTGGTGTCACTGTATTGCAAGGTGATATGCAAGAAATAGGGCAATTTGCTGATTTGTTGAAAACAGTAGATGTTGCTGTATTAACAGCAACGGCTTGGGGTGGAGAAGAAACATATAATATTAATGTATTTAAAACTTTAGAATTGCTTAACTTGTTAGACCCACAAAAATGCGAACAAGTTATCTATTTTTCCACTGCTAGTGTCTTGGATAGTCATAACCAACCATTAAAAGAAGCAGGAGAAATAGGGACAGATTATATCCGTTCCAAATATGATTGCTTGCAAAAGATATCACAATTAGCGATCGCACCTAAAGTCACTTCCGTGTTTCCAACTTTAGTGTTGGGTGGCGACAGCAAAAAACCTTACTCACACGCAACATCCGGTATTCCAGAAATTACGAAATATATAAATTTAATCCGCTTTTTAAGTGCTGATGGTAGCTTTCACTTTATTCACGGGCAAGATATTGCTACTGTTGTGAAATATTTGATAGATAATCCGCCAAAAGAAGAAAAAACACGTCGATTTGTGTTAGGTCAGAATCAAATAACTGCCGATCGAGCTATTCAAGAGGTTTGTAACTATCTAGGGAAAAAAATTTACTTTCGCATTCCTTTATCGGTGTCATTAGCGAACTTAATTATCGTTTTGTTCCGAATCCAGATGGCTGCTTGGGATAGGTTCTGTATGAACTATCGGCATTTTACTTACAAAACTGTTGTTAATCCTGCAAGTTTTGCATTACCAAATTATTGCGAAACTATGAGTGATGTCTTAAAAATTAGTGGTGTGTAATCACCTGACCAGTGACCAGTGACCAGTGACCAGTGACCAGTGACCAGTGACCAGTAGGGTGGGCACTGCCCACCAAAGCGCGAATGGTAGGCAGTGTCTACCCTACAAATATCGGTAATTTTAGAGTAGAAATGGAAGAGTTTTTAGACTACGTTTCCAATAGATTAAATAATTAAGGAACCGCAGATGAACGCAGATAAACGCAGATTAATTTGTACTGCCTTCTAGTTAGGGACTTCCAAATAAAAAAATATACAACTTTCTGTTGTGGTGCGAAGAGCAGCGCCGTGCTCTGGTTCCCAGAGTTGAGGCGACTGCGGGGCGTCTCGCCCGCTACCAGTATAGAACGGGCGAGGACGCCCGTCCCACAATTCGGGATAATTTATTTCTTGGAAATCCCTTAGAATCGCTCTATTATTGGATTTTTAAGATAACGTATAAATCACCCGAGTTGCCTTGGTTATCGCTGTTCCCTGCACCTATCAAACGCAGTCGGGTATTATGACCCACTCCAGCAGGAATTTGAACTTTTACAGAGGCTAATTCATAATGGTAACCTTGCCCCAAGCAATTCAGACACATTGCCGAGCTATCTCGTTCTTTGCCATGACCCCTACACCATTGACACCGTTGCCATCGGGAGAACTCAACTACCTTTTCGGTGACCTGAACGGCTTCTTGGGGTGTTATTTTAAGATCGATTTGTAAATCGGGACAAGGGGTAGCAGATTTAGATTGAAAATATTTAGATTGAAAGATAAAACGTAAGAAAGGAATCATGAATTCAAAGATCTGCCACTGAAGTAAGCCATAAATGAAGTACAGCCCAAAACCCAATCCAAAACAACTTGCGCCGAACAATACAAACAATATAAATTGTATAAACAGTGCTACAGGATCTTGGAAACCGTTCTTAGTAATGGGACTCGTTAGATAATATAAAACGAGGTAAACAAACATTTCGACTAAGCCTAGCTTCAAACAATCGAGACTGTTGCCCCAAATTTGAGAACGAGTTAGATTTTGTATATTTATCAGAGGCTTGCGTAACGTAGCAACTTCCCTAATCCAAGAGTTTTCTGGTGAATGTCTATGCCGCAAACAAGAAATTCCTACGTAAAAGAGTGTAATTAGACTTAACCAGGAAGATGCTTTCATCACGTTAGCTCAAAAAAATGGTCTCCTCACTTATAATTAAAGATACCCACTTTATACGGACAAAATAACAATCGACTTAAACTACCATTTCATTCACCTGCTTTTCTTCGCACTGTTGCCGAAGTGGAATTTCTATGAGAAATTCTGCACCTTGACCTGGTGAGGAAACACAGAATAACTGTCCTTTGTGCTTTTCCTCTATAATCTGACGGCTGATTGATAACCCAAGACCCGTTCCT
This sequence comes from Scytonema hankhaensis NUACC26, assembly GCF_045865695.1. NCBI lineage: Bacteria > Bacillati > Cyanobacteriota > Cyanophyceae > Nostocales > Scytonemataceae > Scytonema > Scytonema hankhaensis. Next base: position 99,084 of record NZ_BAACAP010000250.1, on the reverse strand, counting down.
TTACCTATCGGTTTTGTAGTAAAGAACGGGCTAAACAGCTTACATCTCACTTCTTCTGGCATACCAGAACCATTATCTGTAATCCGAATTGTCACGCGATCGCTCTCTGATATTTCTGTGCGAATATAAATTTGGGGAGTTGGGGTTCGGTATTGTTGATTCCTAGTCGCTAGTCCCCAATCTCCAGTCCCTTCCAACGCATCAATTGCATTAGCTAGAAGATTCATAAAAACTTGATTGAGTAATCCGGCATAGCACTGTACCATCGGTAAATCGCTATAATCTTTAATCACTTCAATGGCAGGTCTGTGAGGTTGAGCTTTGAGACGGTGTTGCAGGATCATCAAATTCGTATCGATTCCTTCATGAATATCTTGCAGCGTCAGTTCGGATGAATCCTGTCTCGAAAAATTACGCAAATTGCGGATAATTTCCTTAATCCGGTCTGCCCCCACTTTTAATGATTTCAGCATTTTTGGCAAATCTTCTCGGAGAAACTCCAAGTCCATTGCTTCTATCTCGTCTTTAATGTCATTGACTGGGTTGGGATAGTGGAACTGGTATAGGTTAACGAGATGTAACAAATCTACAGTATAATTACTTGTATGAGACAGATTGGCAGTTATAAAGGTTACTGGATTATTAATTTCGTGAGCAATACCTGCTACCATTTGTCCTAAACTGCACAACTTTTCATTTTGTATGAGTTGTAGCTGTGTCTTTTGCAGTTGCTGCAATGTTGCTTCTAATTGTCTTGCTTTTTCCCTTTCTCTAGCTTCTGATTCCTGTAAAGCTTGATTTTTTTCCTCTAGTTCTTGAGAATGACTCTGCAAATGGCTATAAAGATTAGCATTTTCAATTGAGATAGCAACTTGCGTACACAGCAGCGATAAAACTTTGAGACGATCGCGTGTAAAAGCACCTTGAGTTATAGAATTTTCTAGATATAACACTCCCGTTAAATTATTTTGATAAATAATTGGCAAACAAAGAATTGATTGGGGTTGGTGCTTGAGAATATAGGGATCTTTATCGCATAAAGGCTCTTGAATTGTGTTATCAAAGACTAAAATTTCTTGATTGCTAGCAACCCATTCAATAATAGAAATAGGTAGATCGAGGCTTTCTTGAATAGGGATAGAAGGAATTAATACTGATTGCTCTGATTCTAGAGATCCTTTAGCAGCTAAAACTAATTTTCCTAATTTTTTTAAAACAAGTAACCCTCTTTGTGCTCCTGCATTTTCAATTAAAATATGCATTAACTTGTCTAATAACTTATTTAAACAAATTTCTTCTGAAATAGCACAAGAAACTTTTATTATAGTTGATAAATCTATAATATTTAAGGCTTCTTTAGCTGTTAATCTTGTCGTTTTATTAATTTGAAGCTGCTCGGAAGTAGAATCTAATTTTGGTACTTCGTCGTCTATACTTTGAGTAATACATGATTCGCTCAATAAATCTTTTTCTCCAATAATGAAACAGGAAATTTTACCTGTATTGGTAAATTGAGTTAAACAAAATTCTAAGTCGTATTTTAGCCCCAAAGCACTTTGATATCTATCTTCTGGATTTTTCGCTAGTAATTTCACAATAATCTCAGAAACTATCTCTGGAATTTCTAAGTTCATCTCATGAGGTGGAACTGGTTTTTTAGCAATGTGACAGTGAATGAGTTCCATTGGATCTGTTGCCACAAAAGGCAACTGACCAGTCAGCATTTCATAGAAGGTGACACCTAAGGAGTAATAGTCAGTCCGATAATCTATTTGACGATTCATTCTGCCAGTCTGTTCTGGCGACATATAGGCAAGAGTCCCTTCAAGGGTGTTTGTACTGCTAGTATTTGGATTGTCTGACGACCAACGAGTGGCGATCGCAAAATCTATAATTTTTGCTTGCTTAGTTTCTACATTAAGCAGAATATTTGAACTTTTTATATCTTTATGAATAATTTGATTTTTATGCAACTCTGATAAAGTGCATGCTAGTTGAATTGCTATTTCTAAAAAATCTCTTAATTCAAATTTTTGACATTCAATCAGCCGATCTAAGGATCGCCCGTCAAAATATTCTAGTATTAAAGATAGCTCATTATTATAGCTTTCTAAACTATATGGCTTAACAATTCCTTCTATATTTAAATCTTTAGCTATTTGATATTCATGTTTCAATAGAGTTAATTCTTCTAAGGAAGGGTGTTGGTTTTTATATGTTTTAATAATGACTTGTTTTTTATTATGTATAAACGCTCCTTTAAATATAACAGTATTACTACTGATGTAAATTTCGTCAATAATTTCGTAATTACTCAACTTGAGCATATTACTACACCTTTCCTCAATACTCAAGATGATATATTTTTTACCTCCAGTCGTTTTTTTAGCAGTGATCCCAATCACAGTTAATGCGTGTACTTCCAAGTACAGAAAAGCATTCCCAGGTGGGAGCCTGGGAACGAGGTAGGCATCATTTGCCAACAGCGTATGTAAAAGTTGTTGAGAACTCAGTTTTTCACATCCTAGTATAGGATTGCGATATCATGACCCAGAAACTAACGACAGAACAACTCACGCAGATCGTTGCTGAAGTAGAAAGGCTGCAAACACGTCGGGAAGCAGAAATTGAACCCGAACAAGTTAAGGAAATTTTACAAGAATTAGGTCTTGCTCCAGATTTACTTGATGAAGCATTGGTTCAAGTACGGCGTCGCCAAGCTTTGGAAGTACAGCAAAAACGCAATCGCACGATCGCGATTGGAGCGATCGCTGCTGTCATAATAGTCATTGTTGGTATTGTCTTTGCTATCCAACAGCAAAATTCTGCTCTTGCGAGAGTTGTCGCCCAAACAGACCGTATTACCCTTACAAGAGATAATGGTAGTGATTTGACAAGTATCTCCCGCCAGAACAACCCAGAACTCTTTTATCGCGTAACGTTAAAAGATGCACCATTAAATCAAAAATTGGATTTATCGTGCAATTGGATCGATCCTAGCGGTCAAATTGTCAAACAAAACCGCTATCAAACCCGTGAAATTGACAAATCTATCTGGAATACTCAATGTCGTTATAATCTAAATTCTACATCTACTCCAGGTCAATGGAAGGTACAAATGTTTCTCCAAAATCGTCAACTCAGCGAAGCCGTATTTGAAGTTAAATAATAGTATGGGTAATGCTGAGCAGGGAGAAAAAATTATTCAACCATTACAATTTATTGGATACTGGGGTTACGGCAAAAGATGTGAATTAGAAACCAGCCTTAGTGTTATTGAAAAAACGAGGATTCATTCCTACAAATTATCTCCTTTTGATTCCTTGAGCGAGAGCTATTCTCTTATTTGGAATGTTGCTTATATTGGTTTTTCAGAAGATTCTATTCCAAAGATTCATTTGCAGCCTCATCGCACAGAACAAATTGCCGCTCTATCAGCATCAGGAATATTAACTGACTTACCAGATATTTGGGTCAATTTACAGGAAAAAAATCGTTTAATTTTAGGGCGAGAACCTTTTGGGCGAGTGCCGTTGTACTGGACTCAACAAGGACAAGTTATTTGGTTTGCATCTCGTTTACAACTATTACTAATGATTATTGAAAAACCAGAAGTAAGCATTCCTGGTTTATACGGTTATAGTTGTTTTTCGTATGTTCCTAATCCTCTGACACCCGTGACTCAAGTATTTGCAGTTACCGCAGGAACTGAGTTAGTTTGGCAAAGTCAGTTAGAAGAGCGCAAACTATCAGCGCCGATTTCTCAACGCTTATTAGAATGGCGTGAAGCAAGCGTTCAACTAAAAGATGAAACAACGGTTGTCAAACAATTACAAACTCTTTTACAACAGAGCATCGAGCGTCAAATTTCTGACTTAAAAGATGAGCCTGTGGGAGTTTTTCTCTCTGGAGGATTGGATTCCTCTGTTGTAGCGGCGTTACTGGTACGAGCAGGGGTAAATGCGATCGCTTATACTCTAGATTTTGGCAGTGCAGGTATTCCAGAATATCCCTATGCTGAAATTGTCGCCCAGCACTTGAAAATTCCTTTGGTAAAAGTTGATGCTAGCCCGCGTCAAATCCAAAAAGCAATAATACCGACTGTGCGAGCGCTCGATTTACCTTTTGGAGATGGAGTCACGGTTCCCCTATTTCTTTTAGCACAAAAAGCTAGTCAAGAAACACAAGTCATTTTTAACGGTGAAGGTGGCGACCAGTTATTTGCTGGTTGGGCGAATAAGCCTTTGATAGCAGCAAGTGTTTACCAAACAGAAAATCCATCAAGAACGGAAACATTTATACAGCAATATCTCCGCACTTTCCACCGTCTTTGGGGTTACGAAGCTCAAATTTATCAGCCGCATATTTACGAGCAGATACAAAATTTACACCCAGAAGACTGGATTTCAGAAGCCCTCAACCCTAACTATTGTACAGCCATCCTCCATCGACTCCGGCGTGCTAGCTTGATGTTAAAAGGAGCGCAAAATATACATCCACGTGCGACGGCTTTAGGGTTTGCTCGCAAGTTGTTTGTGCGATCGCCTTTTTGTGACTTACCATTGGCAGAGTGGACATTTCAAATTTCTGGAGAACTCTACTTGCAGGGAGTATGCGAGAAATATATCCTCAAGAGAGCCGTGGAAAATTGGCTACCGCCAGAAATTGTTTGGCGACAAAAGCGAGGTATGGGGGTTCCCTTAACTTCTTGGTGTTTAAACGAGTTCTGGTACGAACTTGGTAAGTGGTTAAATCCAGGCAAACTTCATGCTGAAAATCGCTTTTCCCCTCATCTAGCATCGCAAATTGCTGCTGGTCAGTTGGGAGGTTCTATTCAAGGTCGTTTTATTGGTGAGATTTTGTGGTTGTTGATTGTGTGGCAACTTTGGCGAGAACACGTTTTTGGAGAAGAAGCAAGCCAACAATCTTTTGACCATCCATTTTGGCTTCCAAAACAGCTATGGAGACTTCAAAAAAAATGGCAAGCGTAAAATCAGCTCGTCTCCCTTTTTCCCTAGAACTGGCTCAAGAGTTGCTGAGTACCTACGGCTCACCACTTTACGTTTACCAAGCTAACATCTTAGAGCAAACCATCAAGTGCATCACCCAAGCTTTTCCCTATCCTCGTACCCAATTTCACTTCGCTAGCGTCACCAATGGAAACATTTCTCTGCTGCAAATCTTTCGCGCTGCTGGTTGGGGACTGCACGCCAATACTCCTGGAGATATTTATCTCGGATTACAAGCTGGTTTTGCGCCGGAACAAATTATTTACAGTGGCAGTAATTTGAATTCCATGGAGATGGAACAGGTTTTGAATTGGGGCGTAACAACCCTTAATTTAGATAGTATTGCTCAGTTGCAAATGTGCTTGCTGCCCAGTCTATCAATCATCTCTCACTCCCTCACTCCGCCTTGGTTTGCGTCTCAATCTACCGGAAATAACAGGTGATAGCCGCATTGGGGTACGTCCAGAAGAATTTTCCGATGCGATCGCTCTTACCCATCAAGTAGGATTAAAATTGAGTGGTTTGCATTTCTACCGAGGTACGGGTACGAATGCGACAGAAGCTTTTACCAACGTCATTGATAAGGTTATTGCCACAGCACAACTTTTACCAGATTGGGAATATTTAGATTTTGGTGGCGGTTTTGGCTACCCATACTATCATAGCGGTGCAGCTTTTAACTGGCCAAGTTTCGGTACAGAGTTAAGCAATAGAATCAGTCATTTAGGAAGAGATATTGAGTTAGTCATTGAACCCGGACGTGCAGCAGTTGCAGGATGTGCCACAATGCTTGCCAAAGTTGTTTCTGTAAAATGGCATTCAGAAAAACAAATTATTGGAGTCGATACCACCGTTGCAAATCTCTCCGTTCCTGCAGTACACGGAGGTTATCGGGAAATTGTCGCTTGGAAAAATGGAGAGAATTGCACACTACTTTCTGAATCCAAAACTTACCTTACAGACATCTGTGGAAACACAACCTATTCACGAGATTATTTGGGCAAAAACTGCCATCTTCTAGCATTAGAAATTGGAGATATTATCGGCATTTTAGATGTCGGTGCTTATGGTTATGCTATGTCCTCACATTTTTTACATCGTCCCAAACCAGCCGAGGTTTTGTTAGAAAATGGCACGCATCGTTTAATTCGCAAACGCGAAGACTACAGCGTGTTGTTGAGCAATCAGCTATTTCATTAGTAAAAACTTCAAGAAATCGATACCTCTCTCCTCTTACCTCTGCGTACTCTGCGTCTCTGCGGTTTAAAAATAATTTATTTAACCGTAGAGGCGCAGAGAGCACAGAGAAAAAGACGAGAAATTGCTACCTGAATCCCAATTTTATGAGTTACCGAATGCCCATTTCACAAATAAAATATAATTGTTATAAAATTTATAACTTTAGGAGCAAAAATCTCCCATGAAATGTATTCAATGTGGCACTGATAACACACTCAAAGATAGGACAGCCAATTATGGGCGTTGTAAAAACTGTTCTCATCCATTTACTTTTGAACCCACAAGTATGATTGGGGTTAAATTGACCGATCCTTTTTTTGCTAAAGCTATTACAGATATTTCTGCAGACAATACACTTTTTTTTACAGAGAAGCAGTTTTTTTATCTCCTTAATAAAAAATTGCAAAAGAAGAACCAAGTTTCATGGGGATTTTTGTGGATAGTTTTCGTTGTAGCAAGTTTTTCTTTCTTTGGATATTTAGGATTATCTGCATTACTCTTCGTCTTTTTATTCACTCAAATGCGATCGCTCAAGCGTTCTTATTCACACCGTAAGAACTCAGCAAAATATTTAATTATCTTGGGAGGTATTACTTTAGTAGGAGGTATCCTTTTTAGTTTAGCTATTAATTCTTTTAGTTCATTTGTAGGTAGCGTAGTTTTAGGAATGTTAGCAATTTACCTGGGAACTAGCGAAACGAAGCGCTCGGCTACTGTCAACCAAAAATTACTGATTAACAATAACCAACTTGAGGAATGGCTAACATCTTGGGAACGGGTTAACAATCAAATTGATAAGGTTTTACCTGCTCCTCAACAACAAAGTACACCGATCGCGTCGCGAAGCGCAAGCTGTACCCAGCTTATCGCTCCTGACGTGACTGCTTATAGTTTTGATAGGTTAGTGGTGTGCGATCGTGCAGAAGTTGCTCAAATGTTAATTGCCAATGACTTTCATTTTGAAAATAACTGCGCCATCCTCAGTATTACTGGCTATCCCCAAAATATTTTTGATACTACCATGCAAATGCTACGCCGTAACCCCGATTTAAAAGTGTATGCATTACATGATTGTAGCCCCACGGGTATGGATGTGTTGAATCAACTTCGCACCAGTCCACAGTGGTTTAGAGATAGCAATGTCACGATTATTGATGTGGGATTATTACCACGCCAAATCATTGCTGCAAGTCGCGTGATGTTCATTCAAACTTCTTCAGAATCGGCAGAAGCAGCTAAACAACTTTTACCAGAAATTCGTGCCACTTTATCAACAGATGAATTGGAATGGTTAGAAGCTGGTAACTTTGTAGAGTTGGAATCCTTTAGTCCTCAAAAATTGATTCAAATTCTTAATAAGAGTATAGCGAACAGTCGAACTTTAAACAGTGATGACAGCAGCTTGTTTCTTGTTGATGACACGGGAAGTTCTATGTATGTTTCTGAAAGCTTTGGTTAAGAAGCTCATGTCAAACTGATTCGGCTGCAAACGTAAGTACGCTCCATAACACTTCTAGACTACGATTGAAATGGCGCTCTCCAGTTTTCTAGATGAAGAAGCATTTAGCTTTGAGGACTGTCTACTTGCTCAACGTCTGAAAGATCCGGAGCGCTAGGTTTGCTGTAATTGACAACTAAAACTGTTTGGGAACTCATGATGAGTTACATTTAGTGCCGGGTGCTAACGACCGTATTTGTTTCAATAAGCTATAATATTGTAGAAACAGATAATTTCTAATTTCCCCAGCAATTATTGATTAATTTATATCCGAACCAAGCGAAAGGCAAGCAACATGAACACAAGTCACACGAGCAGGAGCAGTGTGCTGTCAACGGTGAACTCCGTTCTTTGGCGATCGCTCAAGACGCTGTGGCTCATGAGTTTTTCCATGGATTGACCTCTCAAATTATTGGGTTTTACGGATTTGTATATTCAGAAGAGTCAGGAGCACTTGATGAATCCTACGCGGACATTTTTGCCATTCTCGTTTCTAATTTCCACAACACTGATATTGGGCAATGGAAATGGGAGATAGGAAGGGGTCTTGGTAAAGGAGGTAGCGCAATACGGGATTTGAGCAATCCTCGTAGGTACAACCAGCCAGAGCACTGGAATGATTATCGAGAATTGCCCATGAGTGAGTTACCTAACATATACAATGATTGGGGTTGGGTTCACGATAACAGCGGAATTCATAACAAGGCAGCTTACAATTTACTGATTTCCCAGAACGATCGAGGAAAGTACCTCTTAGATGCTACTTCCGCAGCAAAACTTTTTTATCAGGCGTTGAGCGAGCTATCTAATACCTCTACCTTTAGCGATAGCCGCCATGCTCTTGAGCAGAGTGCAAAAACCTTTTTAAGAAAGGCTCGAAAAATTTCCAACTCCGTTGAAATTGGAAGGTGGGAAAATATTGTTGGCAGAATCTCTGAGGCGTTTGACAACGTGGGAATTCAGTAAGTATAATGAAACGCTTATTACTTTTGATTCACCTACAACCAAATTTCTAAACTTAAATTAAATCCTCATTTTATTTGAATATTCGGAAGTTTGGGGCGTGTAAAAACTCACTTTATATTTTACCTATCAGCAGAAAAGTAAATAGCTGGTACACATTATGTCAAAATGTTGGAGTTCACCCATATAACTTTTCAATACGGTAAGGTTTGGAGCTAAGGAATAGGTGGAGTTGAACTGCCACAGGTGAAGGGTTTAAATTTGTGGTGGCGGTGGAATTTTAAATTTGGGTCTCAAGATTTAACGGGCGTTTTAAACACGTGTTTATAGCTTAGGTAGATTAGCTGGGAGTTCTAAAAGTTTATGTGATTGTTACTCCGATTTTCCTGCTTATATAGAGGTGTGAGTAGCAACGGAAAGAAAACTGGGATAAGAAAATAAACTCAAAAATATTGGCAAAATTCTTACCATATTTCAATTGGTACAGGTTTCTCCGTGGCGATCGCTTGGGTTGAAAGCGGCTCATCAAATCCAAGCGCGTAATTTTCTGTACGATGCTTATTTCACCTCAGATACAGAAGAAGGCTGCCCGCTAGTGCCTGTTCGCTCTCGCGTGTGGTTAGGTTTTTGGGGTAGACGATGGGTTTTTATCTGCAAGAATAAACCCAACGCTAGTGCGCTTTTAGATGTCATTGAGGAGTTTGATTTTGTGTACTATTCCAATTTCTCTTTGTTTATTGCTAGATTAAGGGCACATATTGATTTTGAGAAGGAAGCGGATAAACAACTTTATTTGAAGCGGCTTAAAAACTTAACCCAAGATTTCTACCCCCTAGACTTTGATCAGGTGATTTTTGATTACGTAGATAAAATTTTAAACGGTAGCGACTGGGAAGATGCTTGCCAGATTGCGACCGCCCTGCTTAATAAGTGCGACTCTTTTTTAACGTGCGATCGGGCTATCAAAGGAGGGTATGGAAATTTGCTTAACATTAGGTATGTTGCTAAAAAGTGAACTTCTTGTCTGCATTATTAATTCCTTTTTATGACCATAAACCCTTAAATTGGGTTGAAAAAGGTGCTGGGGAAATGTACCTAGTTTGTCAAGTAGAAACCGTTATCGCTGGTGTCTGTAAATGGCGAGTACAAATAAAGGTGATTAAGTGTACTCTTTCAACATCTTGTGTTTGGGCAATTTCTAATTTAGTTAGTAAAATAAAGATAGCCAAAAAGCAGAGCTTAGAGCAGATTAATGGGTTGATGATAAGTTTTTTATGGCTTAGTAAAGGGGTTAAACGTAGGTGCGTAACTTATATTAAGGGCAAACTTCCCTTGAACGTTCCGCTTCAACATTAGTCATCACCGTGTATTACACCGTAAGTTTAACGTTAAAGGGTTGAAGGTTTGAATGTCATCTTATGTATTACACTTACACTCAAGCTGCCATGTAATACACGGTTCACCTCTCAAGGCTTTTGCCAAGTATTACACGGGTTAGGCTTTAGGCGCTCCACAATTCTTTTGTTTCCTTACCCAGTCCGGCATTAATTCCTCTCTCTTCCAAAATGAGCGAACGTACAGTTAAGGACTGTCTACTTGCTCAACGTCTGAAAGATCGGGAGCATTAGGTTTGCTGTTGCAGTATTGGTCGTGTGTTTTAAACTAGAACTACCATCGTAAAAACTTGAGTAATGACACAAACTACATTTAAGGTTCAAGCATTTTGGGATGCAGAAGCGAAAGTTTGGGTTGCAACTAGCGAGGACATACCTGGGTTGGCAACAGAGGCTTCTACGATTGAGGCTCTTACACAAAAGCTCCGAGAAATGATACCAGAACTTATCCTTCTCAATAACATTGTATCTTCTGGGTATGCAGGTTCCATCAGCTTTGAATTAACCAGCCATCGTCAAGAGTTGATAGAGGTAGCTTCATAGATGGGTGTGTCGTTTACTCCTCAGTTAAAAAAGATTCTTTTAGAAGGGAGTTGCTATTTTGAACGGCAAGGAAAAGGCGACCATGAAATTTGGTACAGCCCAATTACAGATAGGCGGTTTGTGGTGGATGCTTCTATCAAGTCTCGCCATACAGCGAACGCAGTTTTGAAACAAGCAGGACTGCCGAAAGTATTTTAATTTTTTAACCGGAAACTGGTGGTCTATCTCACTTCATCCAACATCCTATTGCAAGACTTAATTTTTATTAACTGCTCCAAAAGTTTGAGCAATGTTTTTCAAAGTACGAAACAGCTTATACGGTAGGTCAGGAAAAGTTTGAAACTCAAACCTTTGGTAAAACCTCACCGCCTCATCGTCGATTGCCTCTACCACCACTGCAAAGCAACCAGTCGTTTTACTGACTCCCAGACTTCTATATAAAGCATCCATAATCAACAACTTCCCCCAACCATATCCCCTGTAATCAAGAGCTACCGCCAATCTCCCAATTAAAGTCACGCCAACAAGCGGATATTTAGGCAACTTTGTAGCGATACTTTGGGGTAGTGATTCGAGATTGATGCTACTCATGGATAGGGTATAGTAGCCAATAATTTTTTGGCGTTCTCGGTCAAAGATAACGTAGGGAATAGCAATATTTCTCTTTTTATCTTGGGTGGCGATGGAATGCAAGTATCGATCCAGTTGTTCGTTTCTACAGTTAAAAGCCTCTCGATTGTGATGGCTTTCGAGGGTTTCTATGCAAAAATCAACAGATCCTGGGGTTAACACTAATTTTTAAACGATTTATTCATAATTTGCTTGTACCATTGGGCATCAGTATTAGCCTGCTCAGAGGGAATGGGGGGGTTTAACAAAGCCTCGGCAAAGGTGGCGCGATCGCGCTCGGTTAATTCCAGAAATTCATGATCCTTGATGATTTGTGTAGCCGCTTCAGCCAGAACTGCCACCATGAACTCAGTCAAGTTCTGTCCACGCAAACAGGCAGCCCTCTCCATCAGTTGCTTTTGCTCTTCTGTTACACGAGCCTCTAACCGAGCATTTTTCCGAATTTTCTTAGCTTTGGTTGAGCCTGTACTTAGTTCCCTGCTCATGATTGATAAAATTACGTGCTTTAGAAATATTCTAACCTATAGTACGCGATACAGCCGTACATTATTTCCATCTGGGGTGGAACTAGCCAAAGTTAGGTTACAGCCGCAAACTCCTTCTCAATAAAATTTATCCGTTAAAAGTCTTGTTTTGCCTGTTTTTCGGTAATTGTTTTATTTATAGGAATGTAAACCGCAAAAAATCCCTCCATTCTTATGATTGTAAAAATCCAAATCGAAAAAGATAAATTACAGGCATTCCCTAGTATAAAGATAAATCAAGAAACAGAAAACGAAAAAGTTTTCTGTTCTCATTGTCAGCGTACAGCTACCAACGGTATTAAATGTAAAGGAATTTGTGTGGCTGATAATGAATATTAAGGGAGAAATTTTAAACAGTTGTTAAATCGCTCGCCTCTCTTAGTCTTGAGTGGAAACTATTTCTTAAATTTGTTTACAAATCTCATTAGCTTTATCTACCAAAAGTAGGAAGTAGGCGGATGTAAGAATCATCACAATTGAAATTAACATTTTCTTTTGAAGTGTTTAGCTATAAAGACTCGAACAAATTTTAGAAGAAGGAGAAAGTCATGCAGAATGATAAGGATTTTACTTCCTCTAAAACTGAAATAACCTTGCAAAAGGGAGATTCAGGTACTGCTGTAACTCAATTGAAGGAGCTATTGAACGCTCAGGGTTCTAGCTTGCCTACAGATGGTGTTTTTGACTCAGCAACTCTTTCAGCAGTCATTTCATTTCAGCAGAAGCATGGATTGCCTGTAAATGGAGTTATCGATTCTCAAACTTGGACAGTTCTCCAACATGTTACACTCTCATAAAAACATAGTTTGTGAATTAGGTTATTTATCAAACATCAGATAAAGGTTTCTCCCTGAGACAGGGGGAAATATTAACAGGTGTAGTTCAGTATAATCCTGTTATTGATGATATATCGCTAGAGTTACAAGAGTTATCTTTTACGGCTATTATTCATCCGTATGTAATAGTTATTACACAAGATTGCGATCTTGAATGGGATTGTAAAGCAAGAGGAATGAACGACAAAAATTCAGGCAAGCTCCTAAATTCGGTTGTTTTATGTGAAATTGACACGGCACAGGCAATTAGAGATACAGGTTCCATAGAGCAGTTCAAGGAGAAGGAATAAAAATTATATGCGGGTTTTAGAAACCGAGCTATGATTATCTAGGTCAGTCTCGTTCTTTCTTGTGCCAACAAAACTCTACGGAACTACGTTTAGAAGATCGATGTCAACTAAAGGAAGACATATTTTTGTGGTTTTTACTTTCCGCAAAAATGTAGATGAAAATCTGATTAGACCAATCAGCGCTCGTTATATGCACGATAAAGAGGTGCAACAGTATGAAAAAAATCTTGCCCAAAATGACAACAGATGAAGAAGCAGAAAGCTTGCTAGATCAAGATTTATCTGACTATCTTCATGAAGACAATTTCAAATTTGTAAATTTTGAATTTCAACCTAAATCGAAAACAGTAAACTTGCGAGTATCTGAAGAATTACTAGAAAAAGTTAAAACTGTTTCCAAAAAAGAGGGGATACCTTATCAAAGGTATATCCGAAGAGCAATAGAACGCTCTTTAGGTGAATAATCAATGTTAATAAACACAGTTAGCTGATTTCTTAGTAAAAAGACACTGAATGATTAGTTGACGTTCCAGTGTCTTTTTACTTTTATGTCAAAGATAACGTAGGGAATCGCAATATTTCTCTTTTTATCTTGGGTGGCGATGGAATGCAAGTATCGATCCAGTTGTTCGTTTCTACAGTTAAAAGCCTCTCGATTGTGATGGCTTTCGAGGGTTTCTATGCAAAAATCAACAGATTCTGGGGTTAACACTAATTTTTAAACGAATTATTCATGATTTGCTTGTACCATTGGGCATCAGCATTAGCCTGCTCAGAGGGAATGGGGGGGTTTAACAAAGCCTCGGCAAAGGTGGCGCGATCGCGCTCGGTTAATTCCAGAAATTCATGATCCTTGATGATTTGTGTAGCCGCTTCAGCCAGAACTGCCACCATGAACTCAGTCAAGTTCTGTCCACGCAAACAGGCAGCCCTCTCCATCAGTTGCTTTTGCTCTTCTGTTACACGAGCCTCTAACCGAGCATTTTTCCGAATTTTCTTAGCTTTGGTTGAGCCTGTACTTAGTTCCCTACTCATGATTGATAAAATTACGTGCTTTAGAAATATTATGACTATTTATTTGATGTGACGGCGGTTGCCAAGAAGTATTTAATTGATGTCTACACATTATTAAAATTTACTAATAATAGTTCTATTTACTCGTTTGAACAAATTCCAGAGCCAAATTATCTCCAAAAGTACTTAAATTTAATTCATAATTTTGAATATGGAGTTACCTATAAATACAATTGTCTTGCAGCCAGCTTTTATACCAAGGATAAATTTATTGTTAATGAGGATTCAATAGTTGCAGAAGAAGACATAAATCGTCTCCGAGCAGTTTCGGAAATGTTGGAAAAATACGGCAGTAATCTGGAAAATAAAATTGCAATCGACTTTGCTAGATTTTGGTGTCTCCTTTATTTCCTGATACTACTTTCATTTTTTGTTTTGTCTGTTCAATTGATTCGTCAGCCTGATGGATGGAATCTGGTTGAACCAGTTGTTTTCGTAATAACAACTAGTTGGTTTTTGTTGAATTACTTACTGCAAGTTATATTTGTCGGAAGAGTTGTGTCCCTCGAGCCTCTACAACTTTTTCCTGCTCTAAAAAGTTGGAAGGAGCAACGTCTAAAAAAATTTAGATCGAGTAGAATGAACAGGGTTTTGTAATTAAGTTTTGTGGGCGAATGCCCCGATTACCACAAACTTTTGTTTTGGGAAAATTTTCCGAAAACCCACTGTCTTCCTGGAAAACCTATAGTTAAGCCTCCGGATTGGCAACCGGAATGCGTTAGCTGTCACGCAAATGCTTCTGAGGTGGCAAATTTCATCAAAAATGTACTCAATCACGTTCCACCAGATGGAACGCCACCAACGTATATATCTATAATGAAGTGCTTGTTACTTTTGATTCACCTGCAACCAAATTTCTAAACTAACAAGCAACCAAAGCTTTATGCCATAACGACTCCAAGTGTCTCCTTGATAGTTTAGCCAATTGCGGATTGGCAACTGGTTCAAATAAGGAGCACTTGCAGCATTGCGACTCAGCAATAAATTTTTGGCTTCTCGCTGCCAATATTTACGAAATCCTAACTGTACTGGAACCATCATCCCACTTTTAGGACGATGAATAATTGCAGGAGGTAAAAGCTCTGCGATCGCTCCTTTAAGCACGGCTTTTTCTTCCACTCCAGAAAGCTTGTACTCTGGAGGAATTTCCATGCTTAACTCTACAACTCGCTGGTCAAAAAGAGGAGAACGAGCTTGCAAAAGAGCAGCTTGAGTCAAGTTATTAACTTTAGTAAGAATTTGGTCAGCACCTTTAAATTTAATGTTTAATGCCATCAAACGATTGAGATAGCTGGCTTGAGAATATAAATCTTCTTCAAAAACCCAAGGAGTTGTTTGTACTGCTGTCCAAACTTCTGGTTTTAAAAGTTGTGGCAGAGCGGTAGCACACTTTTGAAAGGAAATTAAATACGCTTGTAATGCATCTTGATTGGTGACAGAGCCATATAAATTATTAATTAGCATGGGCTGATTTTTTGGACCACCAAAACAAGGATCTCCACCCTCACCATTTAACAGCACCTGCACGCTTTCTCTCGCTAGTCGTCCTAACAAAAGATTGGGAACAGTCAGAGGATCGCCGATGGGATCGTCTAAATACGCCATTGTTTCCGGTAGGCGTTCCCACATATCTCGAAAGGTAATTTCTAGAATGTGATGTTGTGTCTGGCAATGTGTTGCAACAAGGCTGGAAAACTCTAACTCATTGGGACATTCCGAGCCAAAATGAATGGAGAAGGTGTGGACTGGGGAATGGTGAAATTCTGCGGCTAAAGCGGTGATGCTGCTAGAGTCCAAACCACCAGAAAGAAAAACGCCAACGGGTTCATTTTCTGGTGGTAGATATTCTCGAACAACTTGGTCTAGCAGTTGTCGCAAGCGATCGCTATGCCATACTAAAGGTTTATCTATTGCTGTAATCTTTTCTTGCAGCTGCCAATATGCTTGAACCTTACACTCAGGCAATTGTAAAACAGTTCCCGGACGTAGTTCCCGTACCTGTTGCCAAAGGGTTCTCTCTCCAGGAACAAAGGCGCAACAAAGATAATCGCGCAAAGCCACCAAATCTAAATCGGATGAACGGTGGGGTGCTAAAGTTCTCAATTGAGGAGCAATCCAACGAACCGAACCAGTGGTGGTGTAGTAGAGAGTACGAGCACCAACGCGATCGCGTACCAACCACAACACCTGTTTTTCTCTATCCCAAATCACTAGAGCAAACATCCCCACAAGTTGGTTGAGACACTCTGAACCCCATCTTTCCCAAAGGTTAGCAACTAGTTGCAGTGAATTTAGCCCAAAGTTATTTGATTCAATTCCTAAGTTTTGTAGTAATTGTGCTTGGTTAGTTAACCAGATATCACCAACAACAACAAATCGTCCTTCCCCCGCGAGCGCAAATTTCTCTGTCAAAACTCCAGAAGCTGTACGCGGTAAAAACACAGCAACCTTTTCATCTCGCCAAGCTATATCTTCATAATTTGCATCAACTATTCCCCAAGCTACTCGCCAGCTTGGGTCTGGGTTGAAAAATGGTATTTTAGATTTGCGGCTTTTATACATTTGGCATACTTCCAAGTAGAGGTAGTAAGCGAACCTAGCTAGAAAATGGGGAACTCGGGGTTCCCTCTGGGGATAAGGGGTAATGGGGATTGGCGATGGGGGACCAGTTTAATTATTTATGAACAAGAATCAGAGGTGATTATCAAATGGCAAAAGTAGACCAATATCGAGAATATATTCAAAAACTATTAACGGATTTTAGTAATTATAAAAGTATAAATGAAGAAGTAGAAGCGCAAACAATTTTTGATAGAGAACACGACCATTATCAATTAGTTCATGTAGGTTGGCGCAATAAGCGACGAGTATATGGTTGCGTGCTGCATTTAGATATTAAGGATGATAAAATTTGGATTCAGCATGATGGGACGGAAATTGGTATTGCAGGTGAATTGGAAGCTTTAGGTGTGCCGAAACAAGATATTGTTTTGGGTTTTCATGCTCCTTATAAACGTAAGTTTACTGATTATGCCGTAGGGTGATTTTTGTTAGCCCTGTTAAGGTGGATAAAAACTTCAGGAAATTAATAGCTCTCTCTTCTTACCTCTGCGTACTCTGCGTCTCGGCGGTTAAATACATTACTTTAGAACCGCAGAGGCGCACCAGAGCGCAGAGAAAAAAGATGAGGAATTGCTGCCTAAACTACAATCAATACTACAAGGGCTGAGAATTTTTGTGGGTTGGGCTTATTGTGAAGAAACTCAACGAGTGTCTGTAAATGTTGGGTTTCGTTCCTCAAACGCCACATCGCTCAACGGGGGAAACCCCCGCACGCGAGTGGCTCCCCAACCTACGTATTTTCGGATTTTTACGCAAAACCTATGCAGTTTTGTAGCCTTTGATTAGAAGCGCAAACCTACACCTGATTGAATGCTAAGGGCGTCAGCAGAACTATTTTCATATGCATCAATACCCCACTTAGCATCACCGTATAAGATGAAGTTGTTAGCGATTTCTCTCTCAGCACCAATTGTCACAACGGGTGAATTTTTATTTCCCAAGGGAGTGCTTTGACCTTCATCCGTCACAAAGGAGTAACCACCACCAACATAAACGTTTGTATTTTTGGCAATAGGTACATCATAAGTGACTAATGGCATAGCAGCTGTTGCATCGCCACCGAATAGAACAGAACCGCGAACCGATACAGGGGCATTTGGAACAGCAAATCGTCCTTGAATATTACCACCTAATGTTGCGGCATCATTATCTTGTCCGCCGTTAGTCACACCAGCCGCAACACCAGCACCTAGGTAATTAGCACTTGTACCGCGTGTTGGAACTGATTGTGCTGAGGCTATTCCCGCAGAAAAAATAACAGAAGCAAAAACAAGTGCAGAAGTGGCTAATTTTGTAAATTTCATAGGTCTTTTGTAACTAGAGTTCATTAAATATCAATGCTTTCTAGTACTAGAGTCCCCTTTTTGACAAGATATGCCCTCGTACACTGAGGTTACCCAAGCGGGTGAAGTTTTTTCCACCCACTTTGGTGAACATATCAACCGTGAATTTCGCTAAAATAGTAGTAACAGATAAATTTCTTGTGGTACGGGCATCTTGCCCGTTTCATATCAGTGGCTGGCAGGATGCCGGCACCACATACCCGGACATTGATATTACATACTGCGCTTCAAAAAGCGTTGTTGTAACCGAGAAACAAAGCTGTTCACCTCAGGTATTTTCATCCAAGTTGCGATCGCAGCAAAAATCCCCAAGCCGACTAAACCAGCAACACATAGCTGTAGCAATTGAATTGGTAACCCATCTTTACCCAAAAGTCTTTGAGAAATTTCAAGAGTCCCGTAGCTCGCTGCACCAGCTACCACGCTACCAACAGTCATACCCACAACGGGTACGCTCCACTCCAACCAAGGCAATCCATGAATTTTGCGATGAAGCAAAAATAACAACATTATTGTAGAGCTAAAATTTACTCCTACGGTTGTTAACACTAAACCAGGAGCACCTAATTTTAGAATATTGATAAAAATATAAGCTAAGACAACGTTAAGAAAGATATTAAAACTACTCACGCGAAATGGTGTCTCTCCATCACCCAAAGCATAAAAAACTCTGACCAAAACGTCGCGTGCTAAATAGACAAACATTCCGCTACCGTATGCAACCAGCAGAGAAGCGACCAATTGAGATTCATCCTTTTGGAAAGCCCCGCGTTCGTAAATAACGCGCACAATAGGTACAGCCAAAGAAATCATCAGAGCACCTAAAGGGAGCATGGTAAAAGCAGATAGAATAATTCCTTGGCGAATGCGTAATTTGAGATCGTGCCAATCTTTAGGATCTGCCAGTCGAGAGAAGACGGGTAGTAGGGGAACCAAAATCATACTAGAAATGATTCCCAACGGTGTTTGTACCAAAAGATTAGCATTTGCCAGCGCAGCAGCAGCTGATGGAATATTAGAAGCAAAAAATAAAATCACCCAGAGGTTGATTTGCAGCATACCAGAGGAAATAGTGGCTGGTCCCATGATTTTCATGACCTCGCCCACCCCAGGCTGGTTTATGTTAAATCGCAAGCGAAAACCACCCATTCCAGCTTGCGCTTGAGCAACGAGCTGTACCACCCATTGCAATATAGCTCCTGCTAAGGTTCCTCCAGCTAAAACCATTCCACCCAGTACAGCATACTCAGGTGTAGTAATTTTACTACCTAACTGTAGCCACAAAATACCCAAACCGATAATAACAGTAATACTGGAAAATAAAGGGCTAATGGAGGGAAGCCAGAAGAGATTAGCAGCATTGAGAGTGCCAAAACCAATACCAATTAACCCTGCAAGGAGTGCCATTGGTGCCATAATCTGAAGTTGTTGGATGGCGATCGCTTTTACAGCACCTCCTTGTGGTAATTGATTTAAACCTGGTGCTACCACATCAATCAAGTTGCCCGAAAAAAGAATCAAAATAATAGTTAGAACTAGCAGTACAGCACCCACAAGGGTTGTAATTGTCTCCACCAAAGGAGCGGCTTCTTCTTTACTACGTTTAGATAAAACACTTACGATCGCACTATGGAACGGACCGTTGATCCCACCCAGTAAAATCAACAGAAAGCCGGGGATCACATAAGCATATTGATAAGCATCAGCTACGACACCCAAACCAAAAGCCGCAGCAATAACTTGCTGACGGACTAAACCTACAACTTTACTAATTAAAGTACCTGCGGCAACAATACCCGCAATACCCGCTATAGAACGAGAAATCTTTTTTTCTTGTGTCACAAATAATACCTGGCAACTGAACTTGGTTAGTGGCGTAGGACAGGCGTCTCGCCTGTTAGCGTTAGTGGTTAGTGGTTAATGGTAGACAACTAACGACCAACAACTAACAATGTAAGGGCGCGGCGGCAAGAGCGCCCCTACAACTATCTACTCCCAATCCTTCCCAATCCGGATAGTAATATCAGATTCTATGTCACCAGTGCCAGATACTTCAATCTGACCCTTACCAAAGATTTCTTGTATTTGTTCTCCTGCTTGTCGATTACCTTTTTGAACAATAATTTTAGATTCGCTTCGGGTGTCAGACCAATCTGGTACTGCATAAACCTTAGCAAAACCTTTGTCTTTAAGATATTTAATCGCTTTTTCAGCTAGTTGGGGTTTTGTAGAAGCATTTTGAATAGCAATTTTCAGTTGTGATGTCGGTTTTACGATTGGCGACATTCCAGAGATTGTGACTCCAGCATACTCCTCAAGCAAGTCAATTCGTCCTGTCAGATCCAGCCAGTAACTATTTGGATCTGCACTTAGACGGCTGAAGATACCGGGCAAAATGGTCATCTGGAACTTATCTCGCTCGACATTCGAGGTAAAGTTAACCAGTGCCATCATTTCCTCTACCTTAAGGTTGGTATCAAAGTGCCTCCGCATTAGGCGGATGAGTTGAGGTAACTTAGGCTTCACGGTGGGACTATAAAGGCGTTCTTTCAACCCTAGTAAAAATGCCTGCTGTCGCTGAACTCTTTCTAAATCCCCTAAACCGTCTTCTCGGAACCGCACAAACTGTTCTGCTTGTTCTCCATTAAGGGTTTGCCAACCACTGACTAAGTTCGCTGATGACCGTCCAGTAGAATCTTTCGAACCCATTGGTTTGGGTACAAATACTTCAACCCCATCAAACTGATCCACTAACTGTCGCAAACCAGCAGAAGAAAGGCGAATATAGCGATCTATAGGAGCATTATTTAGGGTACGGCTGACTACCCGTGCTGCTAAAACGTGACCGCCTTTAGCATTAGCCTCAGACACCTTATTCAATCCTTTTTCAGGAATTGCTATCATTGTGTCTTTAGGGATCGAAAGCACTCGAATTGTTTTATTTTCTGGATTTAACCGTACTAGCAAAACTGTGTCGCTTTTTCCAGAAAAACTTTCCGGAGAACCATACGCACTACCGGGAACAGGCTCAATCCCCATAATTAAAATGTTCATGGGTCGCGTTAGCTGATATTGGGAGATGTTGCTCCACAATTCTCCTGGTAACGGTCCTTTTTGCGTGTCTTGACCGCCAGTACTCAGCTCTTCATCTGTTCGATCCATGTCACTCCACAACGGAGTCCAAAGCGCTAAGGTCGATACTAATAACCCGGATAAAACGACCCCCACAGTTCCTGTGAGTATCCAGAAAAGCCATCGAGGCATTGCCAACCCCAACCTGTAATACAGTTGGCTGGGAATCGAACCTGTAGACTTTACATAAGTATTGGAATCGCCTGGATTTGCTTTAACTTTTACCTCAATGGGCGACTGTTCCTCAGTTTCTGATGTGCTCTGATTTGTCTTTGCTACTTGTTTAACCACAAATATCTCCCCACTCAACCACTCCCTAAACGTAATGTTAATGCAAGCTAATAAGCTTGCGAGTGAACCAAATCACCTTGTTAAGGATAAAGGTTAAAGTAAGCCGTTTTTTTCTTTAAACTTCATCCTTGCTTAGCATTCCCTCTTATTTCATCAGAACAACTTTATACTTCTTCATTCTTCTGTAGGGTCACAGTACACTTGTAGTGTTCTTTAGTAACCCAAAAATGAAACATGACTAAATCCCTAATCCCTGTCATTCTTGCTGGTGGTAAAGGCGAACGTTTTTGGCCTTTGAGTCGCTTAAACCGTCCCAAGCAATTTTTAAATCTCGATGGTAGCAATCGAAGCTTGCTACAAGCAACTGCTGACCGACTGCTACCACTAGCAGGCGGTTGGGAAAACTTGTGGGTAATCACTTCTAGTCAGATTGCTCGAGGTGTTGAAGAACAACTACCCGAACTGCCATCCGAAAATCTACTGGTCGAGTTACAGGGAAGGGATACTGCCGCTGCAGTTGCCTGGACAAGTTTGGAAATTAAAAACCGTTACGGTGAAGATGCCATCATCGGCTTTTTCCCCGCCGACCATTGGATTGCCGACAAGGAAGCGTTTACAAACACCATAGATGCAGCGAAGCTGCTTGCGGCTAGCTATTCAGCAATTGTCACTATGGGGATCAAGCCAACCTTTCCATCAACTGGTTACGGCTACATAGAACAAGGTGAAATGATTGATAGCTTTAAGGATCTGCCAGCTTATCACGTCAACCGCTTTACTGAAAAGCCCGACCGTCAAACGGCTGAAAATTTCCTTTCTACGGGACGCTTTAGCTGGAATAGCGGTATGTTTGTTTTTCGAGCGGGTGTCGTTCTCAAGGAACTGCATATCCACTCGCCAGAAATCATTGAACCGTTAGAAAAGCACGGCCCCGACATCTACCCCCAGCTACCTAAGAAGAGTATAGACTATGCATTGATGGAAAAGACAAGTCTAGCTTATGTAATTCCTACAGAATTTGGTTGGGACGATTTGGGCGATTGGAATGCCATCGAACGCTTACTGAAAAAAGAAGACAATCCCAATGTTGAACTAGCTACTCACGTTGGTCTAGATACTCAAGGAGCGATCCTCTATTCTTCAAACCCTGAAGACGTTATTGTTACCATCGGCTTAGACGATGTTGTCATTGTACGCGATCGCAATGTTACGTTGATCGTCCAAAAAGACAGAACTCAGGAAATCAAACAGGTGCTCAAAACCTTACAAAGCGATCCCCGTTTCACCAATTTACTATAAAAACTAAACCTGGGCAAGAAGTTACAGGAGTGCATTTTTGAGTATATCTTGTATATCTGGTTGGGCAATGGGCGCGTAGGGCATGGAGCAATGAGAATCGATAAGTTTTTCACAGTCCCCAATCCCCCAATCCCCATCGCCCCTCAACAAGGAGGGGACCCCGAGTTCCCCAATCCCCCAATCCCCAATCCCCAATTCCTACTCCCTATAAAATGTTTCTAACTCAAACTGTTCCTCGTCAAAGAGAAATTATTGAAGTTTTGCTTCGCAACGGCTGGGACTATATGCGGCGAGTCATTACACTTGGTAAAGCCGATGAACCCCAGTTACCTACACCAGCTGTCCTAAAAAACATCTTGGTAGATTTAGGGCCAGTCTATGTTAAGTTAGGTCAGCTAATGTCTACGCGCCCGGATCTGCTAAGCGGCCCTTATATTGAAGAACTATCAACTCTACAAGACGAAGTTCCCCCCGTTCCTTGGGCTGATGTAGAAGTTCTCATTCGCCAACAACTAAAACAGCCCTTAGAAGAAACCTTCAGTACAATCAATGCTATTCCAGTTGCGGCGGGTTCTATAGCTCAAACACACCGCGCCACCTTAGCAAATGGTCGGGAAGTTGCGCTCAAAGTACAACGACCGGGAATTGATACCACTGTTGCTCAAGATATTGCATTAATTCAAGGGATTGCTGACTTAGTGGCGCGGACTGAGTTTGGGCAGACCTATGAAATTAAATCCATTGCGGAAGAATTCACTAAGGCGCTGGAAGCTGAGTTAGATTTTACACGGGAAGCCGGTTTTACCGATCAGTTGCGACGTAATTTATCAAACAGTCGATGGTTCGATCCCGAACAATTGGTTGTTGCTGAAATCTTTTGGGATTTAACCACACCAAAGTTACTCGTTATGGAGTGGCTTGATGGCGTTCCACTGTTGATGGCTGATTTGGAGAACTCACAAAATGGCACAGATCCGGCTGCTAAAAGACAAGCAATTACCAGTCTTTTATTCCGTGCTTTCTTCCAGCAACTTTATATTGATGGTTTCTTTCATGCCGATCCCCATCCAGGCAATTTGTTTTACCTCAAAGATGGTCGAGTTGCTTTGTTAGATTGTGGCATGGTAGGGCGACTCGATCCCCGCACTCAACAGATATTAACAGAAATGTTGCTGGCAATTGTAGATTTGGATGCTCAGCGTTGCGCTCAATTAACTTTGCAACTTGCAGATTCTGCTGAACCTGTGATTTTGAGACGGCTGGAAAATGACTACGACCGGATGTTGCGAAAGTATTACAACTTGAGCTTGTCTCAAATGAATTTTAGTCATATTATATATGAACTTTTACAAGTTGCCCGTAACAATAAAATTCGCTTGCCCAGTAATATGGGTTTGTATGCTAAAACACTAGCTAACTTGGAAGGGGTAGCGCGGGGATTCAACCCAGAAATAAACTTTATCGATGAGATTCAGCCGTTATTGACAGATTTGTTCCGCCAACAGCTTGTTGGAGATAATCCCTTGCGATCGCTCCTGAGAACGGCGTTGGATCTGAAAAGTCTCTCCTTGCAATCTCCCCGTCAGATAGAATTGCTACTAGACCGAATCACCTCGGAAACTCTACAATGGAATCTATCAGTACGGGGATTGGATAGTTTGCGACGCACCACAGACGATGCTGCCAATCGTCTTTCTTTCAGTATCCTAGTAGGCTCGCTGATTATGGGTGCAGCAATTATATCTAGTAATGGACAGACATCACAGCTATCATTTTTAAGTAATGTGTTGTTCGCATTTGCTAGTTTGCTGGGGCTGTGGTTGATTGTTAGTATTTTGCGGTCTGGTCGCTTGCGTTAAAATACACAGTACAGTTTTATGTAATGTATATTTAGCAATCCTATTCGATCTGTGAAATACAAGTAGGGTGGGCAATGCCCACCAAAATCTTTGGTGGGCATTGCCCACCCTACAGTGCTTAAAATTTTTTACGAATAATTTAGGATTGCTATATCAAAGTAAATAAAACTGCTTCTGCCCTAGTCCCCAATCCCTAGTCCCCTACATATGTCCCCAGAATCACTTATATCTGATACTCATCGTGCATCTAACTTTAGCGATCGCAGTATAATATCAGTTCAAAACCTGAATAAGATTTACCCTGTAGCTGTTAAAGAACCAGGTCTTGCAGGAACAATTACTCATTTTTTCCGCCGAACTTATCGAGAAATTAAAGCAGTTCAAGATGTTCACTTTGAAATTGCACCCGGAGAGGTAGTAGGATTTTTGGGACCAAACGGTGCAGGTAAGACCACAACACTGAAAATGCTGACAGGATTAATTCATCCTTCACACGGTCAAGTGAGAGTTGCTGGATACGTACCGTTCCGCCGTGAAGAAAAGTTTTTGCAAAAAATTACTTTAGTGATGGGGCAAAAACAACAGTTACTTTGGGATTTGCCAGCCCTTGATTCCTTAAAAATTAATGCTGCTGTTTACAATATCCCAGAGCGAGAATTCCGACATCGGGTAGGGGAATTAACTGAGATGCTTTCGCTACATGGCAAACTTAACCAACCCGTGCGAAAACTCTCTTTAGGGGAACGGATGAAAGCAGAATTATTGGCAGCACTTTTACATCGACCCCAGGTATTGTTTTTAGATGAACCAACCCTAGGGCTAGATGTCAATGCTCAGATAGGAGTGCGCGATTTCTTACGCGAATACAATCAACGCTACCAAGCAACAGTGCTGTTAACTAGTCATTATATGGCTGATATCACTGCATTGTGTCAAAGAGTTCTACTAATTCACCAAGGACAATTAGTGTACGATGGTAGCCTAGATGGGCTGCTAGAAAGTTTTGCTCCTTATAAAGAAATTCATCTGGAATTAATGAACCCCGTTCCCAAAGAAAAACTCGCGCATTATGGCGATATACGACATATAGAGGGACGATGTGTATGTTTTATGGTGCAGCAAGATGCAATCACTCGCACAGTTTCCCGTATATTAGCAGATTTAGATGTGGTTGATTTAACAGTGACAGAACCACCTGTAGAAGAAGTGATTGGTCGAGTGTTTCAAGCAGGGATTGTTAGTGGTTAATGGATAGTGGTTAGTAGTTAGTCGATAGTGGCGTATTGACAACTAACGACTAACAACCAACAACTAACAACCAACAACCAACAACTAACCAAACCTATGCTAAAAAGAAATTTTAGAAAAAGCTTAACGTTTCTTTCCGTGTACTATGCCTATATGCTTGAATATAGGTCGGAACTCCTGCTATGGGTACTGGCAAACTCTTTACCAATTATTCTTATGGGAGTTTGGATACAAGCAGCACAAGGAGGACAATTTAGTTTAAACCCTGTAGATTTTGCTCGTTACTTTATCACCGTTTTCTTAGTGAGGCAAATTACAATTGTATGGGTTGTTTGGGAATTTGAAAGGGAAGTCGTAGAAGGAAAACTTTCACCGCGATTGCTACAACCAATCGATCCAGTTTGGCATCATGTTGCTTCTCATCTTTCTGAAAGATCGGCTCGTTTACCTTTTTCGGTTTTATTATTAATTGTCTTCTTTATTATCTATCCTCAAGCTTTTTGGATACCAAGTTTAACAAACCTCTTGCTCTTTCTAATATCAGTCCTACTAGCTTTTGCTTTGCGCTTTATTACTCAATATACCTTTGCAATGTTCGCTTTTTGGACAGAACGAGCTAGTTCTATAGAGAATTTCTGGTCTTTATTCTACTTGTTTCTGTCTGGAATGATTGCACCTCTAGAGGTTTTTCCCGAACCTGTAAGAGCGATCGTTCTTTGTACTCCGTTTCCCTATATGATTAATTTTCCCGTAAGTCTCTTGATAGGTTTACCTACGGATGTTGGGCGAGGGTTTTGGTTAATGATAGGTTGGATTTTGTTCTTTCTCGGTTTGAACCGTATGCTGTGGCGGCGTGGATTGAAGCGTTATTCTGGAATGGGGGCTTAGGAGATGAGGTATGCGGCTAAATTCACTGACCTATGAGGAAAATTAAATGGCTGAAAATAAAGATTTTGTGTTTCTAACTTCCACTTTAACTGCTGCTGCTAGAGCCCTAGAAACAGAAAGACCCGATCGCCTATTTGAAGATCCATTTGCTGCCCAGTTAGCAGGTTCAGAAGGTTTCGAGCTTCTACAACCAGATAAAAAAGTTTTGGGAAAAAACGCGACGGCTTATATCACCATCCGCACCCGCTTTTTTGATGATTTTCTCGTATCTTCAGTACCTGAATTTGGTCAGGTTGTGCTCCTAGGAGCAGGAATGGATAGCAGAGCGTACCGTTTAACATGGAAACCTAATGTCCACTTGTATGAGGTTGACAAACCAGAGGCATTGGCAAGAAAAGACTTCATACTTAAGGATAATTTAGCAATGTGTCATCGGCATACAATCGCAGCTGACTTAACCAAGTCTTCTTGGCTTGATTTGCTTATAGCTCAAGGATTTAATGTAGAGATTCCCTCGGTCTGGCTATTAGAGGGATTTTTAGTGTACTTGAGTGAGGTAGAGTCTCACAACTTGCTTAAAAGCATTTCAGAATTGAGTGCCACTGGTAGCAAACTAGGTGCTGATTTGGCAAATCTGAAATTTTTACGACGTTATCAGGAAGAATTTGTTATAGGTAAATACTGGCAATTTGGATGTGACAACCCAGAAGAGTTATTTGCTAGTTACGGATGGAAAGCATCAGTGATTCACCCTGGGGAGGAAAATACAGATTTTAACCGTTTTACAATGAACTATGGTCCTCGTAATGTTCCTGATGTGGAACGGACTTTTTGGGTTAGAGCTAGTAAAGAGTAGGTTAGGTATTGAGTCTATTCTGTGATTATCTATATAATATCGATTCTCAAAACGATGTTCCTGAGTTTGATTTAACTGACAGTAGTAACTTATGAGCGCTCCTCTCACCAAACTTTACTCATGTCTAAAACAAATCCAGGCAAAACAGAATCACCGCTTACAGTAGCAGGATTATCTAAACACTCCTCTGGCATTCCGGGACGGTAAATGTAAACTTTGCGGTTTTTGCGGTCAATCAACCAGCCTAATTGTATACCTGGTTCCCTCATATATTCTTCCATCTTTTCTTTTAGTGGTTTAAGGTTATCGGAAGGCGATCGCAATTCCACTACAAAATCCGGGCAAATTGGAGAAAATTTTTCTTGCTGTTCTTCTGATAAGCTGTTCCATCGTTCTAACTTCATCCATGAAACATCAGGAGATCTTTCTGCACCTGTTGACAGCTTAAACCCAGTGCTAGAGTCAAAACACAAACCAGTGCCATCTTGCTCTGCCCAAAATCCTAGCTGAAGAGCTAAGTTAAAGTTACGATTGCCTGTCTTTCCACCAGCAGGGGACATAATAGATATTTCTCCATATTGATTGCGCTCGATACGTAGATTGCGATTAACCTGACAGAACTGGAAAAATTGCTCATCCGTCATGTGTAAATCGGAGGGCATTTGTAAAAAAATGGGAGATGAAAGCATAATAAATTTCCTAAATTTTTTTATACTTTTTTGAGGTAGAAGTCATCAAAATACGAGCTTCTCACACTATTTTAGAATTTGAATTGAAACAATATTGTTTTGTCACAATCAAATCCATGTTCGCTAAATTCAACTATAAGCCGTCATCTTACCAAACTTTACTCATGTCTAAAACAAATCCGGGCAAAACAGAATCACCGCTTACAGTAGCAGGATTATCCAAACACTCTTCTGGCATTCCTGGACGATAAATATAAACTTTGCGGTTTTTGCGGTCAATCAACCAGCCTAATTGTATACCTGGTTCCCTCATGTATTCTTCCATCTTTTCTTTTAGTGGTTTAAGGGGATCGGAAGGCGATCGCAATTCCACCAGAAAATCTGGGCAAATTGGGGC
Organism: Scytonema hankhaensis NUACC26; assembly: GCF_045865695.1. Taxonomy (NCBI): domain Bacteria; kingdom Bacillati; phylum Cyanobacteriota; class Cyanophyceae; order Nostocales; family Scytonemataceae; genus Scytonema; species Scytonema hankhaensis. The sequence goes on along the minus strand of NZ_BAACAP010000250.1, from coordinate 70,460 downwards.
AAATTTTTCTTGCTGTTCTTCCGATAAACTATTCCATCGTTCTCTTTTCATCCATGAAACATCAGGAGATCTCTCTGCACCTGTTGATAGCTTAAATCCAGTGCTAGAGTCAAAACACAGACCCGTTCCATCTTGATTAGACCAAATATAAAGCTCTCCAAATATGCTACCGCTACGATTGCCTGTCGTTCCACCAGTGGGGGACATAATAGATATTTCTCCATATTGATTTCGCTCGATCCGTAAGTCCCGATTAACCCGACAGAACTGGAAAAACTGCTCATCTGTCATGTGCAAATCTGAGGGCATTTGTAAAATAATAGGAGATGAAAGCATCTTATTTTCCTTCTTAACTGCACTTTCATAAATTTTAGATCAACCGCTCGCGCAACCATAAAGCCAGTAAAGGTAGCGCAAATCGATAACCTTTTTCTTGACCGTAAATTAAGCCTTTGTGCTGTAAGCCTAACAATGCACCCTGAAGGCTGCCACCTCTAGATAAACCATGTTTCTGAATATACTCTTTACTTTGAGGTTTTTCGGTAGGATCGGTTGCCAAACATTCTAAAAGATGCACTTGATTAGCTGGAAGTAACATCAGCAAAGACTCAAAAACAATGGATAAATCTTTGAGTAACCCTTCAATTGCTAGCTGTATATCGCGTTCGGTAATTAAACCATCGGGGTGGTGAAACGATTGTAGGCGACGAATGAGGGACACAGCATCGCCCATATGTCCTTGTACCGCATCAAGAAATAACTGCAATGCTGATGACCTCGCATCAAATGTCAATCCCGAAGCGTGCAGCATCTCTCTCGCCCAAACAGCCATGAAATCTTTTGCTAGAGGAGGTAATTGCACGACATCTAACGGATAATCACTTTCTTCTGGGTGATTGCTAATTTCAGCAATAGTTGCAACTAATATGTAACTTACGCGATCGTGCTGTTTAATTTCTCGTCTTAGTGTTGTTTCCCACAAACCATTTCGATCCCAGGAACGAATATGTGGAAAACTTTGCAATATCAACACCACTTGCTTATCTGTATCTTCTACCAACTTTTGTGGTAAGGCAATCAGTATTTCAAAAGCTTGCCATAGCTGCTTCTGATTAAGAGAACGCAAGGGTTTGAGCTTACCGCCATTGCCTTCAGGATGAAAAGCAAACAATTCACCCCCTGTTTTCGCTAACCATTCTCGAATGGGGATAGGTTCAAAGTTTTGATTAATCGCCTCTGCTAACAATTGTAGAAATCTTTAAGCTTTGGGGAGTGCAATGGTTATTCTGTTTGGCTGTAGGTTCGCCAATGATTTTGTAGGCTACGGTTGTGAATAAATTAGATCCGCCCAATTAATGATTTTTTGTTCTCACGTAAAGGTGCCAAGTAGGGTGGGGATTCCCCACCTTTTTCTTGTTACAGTAGTTGTCAAGTTTAGGACTTGCTGTTGGAATAAACTTGATAACACGTGAGGTGTATTTTATCTGAAGCGTGTCTCGTAAGGTAAGTTCCAACTCTTCTGGTGCTACACTAAGGGATCTCCAAGAAATAAATTAACCATTTTGTGGAACGGGCGTCCTCGCCCGTCCTATCTGGGTGGCAGGCGAGACGCCCGCACCACAAGAGAAAGATGTAAATTTTTTTATTTGGAAGTCTCTAACTTGCTCAGCGTATCGGTACGAAATTGTAACTTTTATCAGAACCGTCTTGCGGACGAACTTCTACGAGTTGAATCGATGAATTACTACGATCGCCTGAAGGCAAAAACCTAATATCGCCAGAAGCACCAGTTGCAGAAAAGGTTGAACTTGAGAGCATTTGTTGGATACCAGAACGAGTAGGATTTCCCCTAATTGCTGTTATGAGAGCTTGGGTTGCATCGTAAGACATAGCACTCCGCCAATTCACTCGGCTTTGCCAGAGTTCTTGAGACTTACGCGCAAAGTCAGATTCTAAATGACTATCGATGTGCCAAGCCACAGGTACTACCAAACCCACTGCCGCTTTACCACCATCTGCTAAGATTTTTGACGTGTATACATCGTCGCTTCCTAAAAGGTTTAACCGAGAGTTATTGGCTTGGATAATAAGCAATGTTTTGTCGAGCATAGTCGTGTTAGCTGCTAGCATCAGCACCTGTGCTCCTTTCGCAACTGCTTGTTCCACACTCCTATTAGCACTGAAATCAGGAGCGGACATATCAAATTCTAAATCTTGGTCAACTTGTCCGCCATTTGCAATAACTTCTTCAACAAAACTCATCTTGAGAGATTCGCTATACGTACTTTGGGAATTGAAAAAAACTGCTGCTTTTTGCTTTTTCAATTTCGTCAGCATATATTGCGCTAATGACTTTGTTGCTACGCGATCGCTAGGAACAGTGCGGAAAACATAACGACTGAAATCTGAAAGTTGAAAATCAGTACTGTTAGGAGAAATAGCTACCAATTCTCCTGCATTATATTCTCTTCCTGCTGATAGAGTTGCGCCGCTAGAAAAATGACCTATAACACCGAGGATTTTAGGATTGTTGACTAAATTTTTAGCAATTTGTTGAGCAATTGTAGGGTCATCATCATCATTAGCGATAATGACTTTAATTGGTGCTTGATTCATGCCTTGAGCCTCATTTGCTTCATATTGAGCTTGTGCAACTCCGCGCAACATTTCCAAAGCTCCATTTGGATTATTTCCAATCGGGACGACTACAGCTATTGTGAATGCTTCTGAAGTAGCAAACTGTTCTAGATCTGCTGCTTTGGCATTATTCAAATAAATTAAAGTCTCTGGAGCATTAGGAGATTTCTGAATGGCAGCTTCAAATTCAGCAATAGCTTGCTTATAATTACCTCCCGCCATTGCCTCAACTCCTCTCTGTTTTGCAGATGAAAACTCTCCATCAGCCGTGTCACTTATCTCTTGTTTTACTAAAATTTTCTCTCCAGAACTCAATCGGTCTTCTACAAGTGATGCATCAGGAGTATTTTCCTGTGTTATGGTAGGAGTGATTTCACTTGTTGCAGTGGGCGTGCTTTCACTTGTTGCAGTGGGCGTGCTTTCAGGTGTTGAAGAAGCATTTTCTAAACTATCTGTAGTTGAAAAAGTTGTATTTTCAATAATTTTTACAAACACAGCGCTAGTAAGCATAACTGCTAATGCTATAGCTATTAGAGACAAATGTTCAAGGATTTTTTGCTTCATTATCTGTCATTAATAGTATTAAAATTATTTTTTGTTTTCTTCAAATAATTGATATAAAATTATGATTATAAAGGCAAACGCTCCGGCAAAAATGGCTAATAATAGTGTTATTAATAATCCTGGCAAACCCGCTCTTAATAAACCTTTTAATAAAAAACTTTGAGGCACAATTAAAAACGTAATCGCTGATGAAATAACAGTAATACCAAAAACAGAATATTTCTCAAAGGATGGATAGTGTTTTCCGAAAAATTTAAATATGAAAATTCCTAAAATAATCAGCCAAAATATAGCACTAAGCCATACTGTGCCTACAATACTTACCACAAAGATAGCTAGTAACCAACTGCCAGACCCTAAGATAACTGCTTGTTGTAGCGATCGCGCATAAAATTGTGAATCTTTTTTTGGTACTAACAGCTTTGATAATGGAGAGACACTATTGTTCTTTTCTGAATGTTGTACTGCGGACTTTCCAGAATCTGGTGCTAGTTGAGAGTCAACTATTGGGCTTCCAGAGGATTGAGAAGAGACTTGTTTTGATTGCGGTATGGTAATTGAATTTCCAGAAGGTTGAGAAGAGACTTGTTTTAATTGCGGTACTGTGGGTGTTTGTTCAAACGAAGTTACTCCCAACTGAGGTGAAGTCGGTATGACTCCCGCTAGCACTGGTTCAAGAACTTGTAAAGCATCAGTGGCAGACTGATAGCGGTCTTTAAAATGGTAACGTACCATTGTGTTTACGATCGAAGCAAACTCGTCACTAACCTGCGCCCAGGGTTGCCAGATAATCTCTCCTGTCTCATCGTCTTCCTGAAACTGAATGGGATTCAGACCTGTTAATGCTTGGATACCAATGATACCTAGTGCATAAATATCGCTGTTAGGGCGAGGGTTACCCCGACTTTGCTCTGTTGGCATATAACCTGGTGTTCCAACAGCAATAGTAGCATTGGCGTTTATTTGACCTGGGGTCAATATTTGAGAGCGAATTTGCTTGACAGTGCCAAAATCAACGAGTACGAGTCGATCGTCTTGCCGTCTTCTAATCAGGTTATCAGGTTTGATATCTCGATGAATTACCCCAAAACCATGAATAAACTGCAAAATCTTTAAGACTTCATGGAACATCTGACAAACTTTGGTTTCAGACCAGCGTTGACCTGATTGAAGCTCATCACTAAGAGTATGCCCATCAATCCAATCTTGAACTAAGTAAAACTCTTGATTTTCTTCAAAGTAAGCTAAAAGACGGGGAATTTGGTCGTGTATTATGCCCAGTCTTTCCAAAGTTTGAGCTTCTGTAAGAAACAGACGTGTTGCATTCTCCAAATACCTTGGGTTATTACTCGTAGGTGTGAGATGTTTGACAACACACATTGGATTGCCCGGTCGGCGCGTATCTTCAGCAAGATAAGTCTGACCGAATCCGCCTGTTGCTAAAGTGCGAATAAGGCGGTAACGATTATCTAGTAAATCGCCTGGTTTGGGTGCATTCATAATCGTTTTGGCAACGTCAACAATTCCATAGTCGAAGGATAATTTTTACAAATTATTTACGATCTATTCAATGTTATTATGCGATACTTTCTTATAAAAAATTTATATTTTTTATAAAAACTTTGAAGTATGATATGTTAGTCTAACTCGATCGCTACATTTTGGATTGCGAGCATCACTCTTATAATATGCATTATCAAAAGCGTCTTTGTCTTTAAGAATGCGATCGCGTTAAGAAGATCTCGCTCGAATGGGCTATTATTTCCACTGTTAATACCAATTTAATATGAAGCTGCATATTATTTTTACCCCGACTAACCTCCCCTTATAAAGGGGAGGAAAATAAATTTCCTGTTTCCCCCCTTGATAAGGGGGAGCCACTGCGCCATCGCGGGTTAAGCGACTTGTAGCAAGTGGTGAGTCCACCCTTGTAGAAAGGTTTCCTTTCGTAGAGGAGTGGCGTTCGCGTTCGCGGAGCGTGCGCTTTGCGCTTAGCGTGTGCCTTGCACATACCCGTAAGGGCGTGGATTAAGGGGGGTAAGGAGAAATGCTACAAATGGTAGAGTTTTTTCGGGAGCATCTTCATCTGAAAACGGTATAACTAGCTAGGTACAAATAAACCGAACTATATTACAAAATGTAAATACACTAGAATCCGTTACCAATGACGGATGACAAATTCCTCATGACGCTCCTCACTAGCTAACTTTAATTGTGCTGACTCACTTATATTTTGAGTAAGGTTAGAGTAATTGAGTGTATGTCTCTTCTACTACTAGAGTAAGTCATACAGAAAATTAGTATAAAAATTCTATTTATACAAAAATATCTGGCGTATAATTCCAGAATCTGAGAATTAAATTTGTATTTTAGTTTGTTATTGTACATTTCATACTTACCCCTTTTAAGAGGCAATGGAGCCAGAAGTATTTTTGGAACAGAAGGAAATTATACCCTTAACCAAGGTATTGATAAAAGTGCTAACAAGTGAGGCTAATGCTAGCGATCGCCGAAGTCTTCTTAAGAATGCTGAGATTAGCTCTGCTTTCATCGGTAACTTGAGGCTTGAGTCACAACCTAACACCTTAGCTCAGTCATTAGTGGCAGCATTTAAATCTCATCATATGTCTAGTAAGCAACCAGACTACCATCCAATGGTTAAATTTCTTAGTTACCTGACTGAGTTAGGTTTAACTGAAAATTACGAGATGTCTGATGAAGAGCTAGACCTTTTTAACCGACTTATAGAGCGGGGTCAGAAAAACATTAAAGCTTTCAAGGTTCGCAATGGTATTGACGTATACGCATCTAGACATCTAACCAGTATACCAACTGACAAGAAAACAGTAGGTAACAATCTCAATTCCACCAAAATTCTATTTATAGCCGCAGCTCCTAGTGATACATCCAGCTTGCAGTTGGGTAAAGAATTAAGGGACATCCGAGAAAGACTGCGACTCTGTAATTTAAGAGATACATTTACGATACAAAGTATTACATCAGCGCGACCTGGAGATATCAGTCAAGCCCTCTTAGATTTCAAACCACATATTGTTCATTTTTCGGGACATGGAACTCACACGGGTGAACTGTGCTTTGAAAATAATTTGGGTGAAACTAACCCAGTTGCTCCTACAGCTTTAGCTGCAATGTTTAAACTGGTGTCGCATCATGTTAACTGTGTTGTGCTGAACGCCTGTTATTCTGAGATCCAAGCACGGGGAATCATTCAACATATTTCCTTTGTTGTTGCTATGAATAAAGCTATTGGAGATAAAGCAGCTATTACCTTTGCTGTGGGTTTTTACAAAGCACTCGGTGCAGGTGAAACGATTGAAAGAGCCTTTGAGTTTGGTCTTGTAGAACTTCAACTCGAAAATATACCAGAAGAGTTAACACCTGTTCTTTATAAACAAAACTTAACTTAAATTTCACAGTTAGTTCTAAAAAAAGTAAAAAATCATACTATCATTAGGGAGATTGAGAAAATTTTTTAAATGCCAAAATACTGGGACTTAATAAGTTATTATCAATAACGATGGAACCTGACAAACAATGGATTTTCTTAATGCTCAGGAAAAAGTCCAACTTCAAAGAATTTTAGCTAAGATTTCAGGACTTCAAACTGCTTCCGAACGCTCTGATTTTCTCACAATTTGTAGTTTGAGAAACTATTGTTCTTCAATTTCGTTCGATTGCTCGACAGATAAATTTGTATCCAGTCTTATTGTTCAACTTTCTAAATTTAAGATTATATCTGGAAATTCCAAAAAACTAGGATTAGTTGTTCTATTAGAATACATTAATGAGTTAGGAGAGTACGAGATCGGCTTATCCCCAGAAGATCGGGACTTTATTCAATATGTTATTAATAAGTGGGAGCAATCTAAGAAACAGTCTCCTGTACCAAAAAATTCTCAACAGCCGCCTCAATCAACTTCTTCCCAACCACCCATTCAAAGACAAGTAAACATTCAGCCGCCAGTAAGTAACAGACCGAAATCAGTACAAACAACAACAAACAACAGACCAAATTCACCAGCAAGGCGACGGCAAAATAGTGCTCAACCATCCGTCGATACAGTCAGATATACTGTTATTATTGTCAAAAAAATATGGTTTATCTTAGTATTCATTGTTATTATCTGGTCTGTTGTTGGATACTTTAGTCAGTCGCTAATTGATGTACCTAGCAATCAGATGCTCTCTGTCTTGATTATATATGGCTTTCTTGGTGGCATATGCAGTGGTTTGTTGGGTGGCTGGCTAGCCTTGAAGTTAGTAGCTCCCTCTATTCAGTTGGAAACATCTCTCATTTATTCAGCGATTAAAATGATTGCTGTGGCTATTGGTTGGACAATGGTTGGAAAGCTCGCGTATAATTCCAATATGCTCCGGGAGCAGGGACCGCTAATTGGGTTCATGTTTGGAATACTGATAGCGATCGTAATCATTGGATGGCTTAATTTAATACGTCATAGAGCATAGGTGAAGTCACAGTGTCAATATTAGATTCACTAACTCCAGATGGAAGTACCACGAGCGACATATAGGTACGAAATTGTAGACAAATGAGCGATAATTTTTTGCCTAATTATTTATCATTCATGGTATAAAGATTAATTTTGATTTTGCTCGAATACCTGATATAAAATTATTAGTATAAAGGCTAATACTCCAGCAAATATAGCCAATAATAATGTAACTAACAATCCCGGCAATCCTGCTTGTAATAGACCTTTTAATAAAAAATGGTGAGGCAAAAATAAAAACGTAATTGTTGATGAGATAACAGCGATACCAAAAACCGAATATTTATCAAATAATGGATATTTTTTTATGAAAAATTTAAATATGAAAATTCCTAAAATAATCAGCCAAAATATAGCACTGAGCCATATTGTTCCTAAAATACTTACCACAAAGATAGCCAGTAACCAACTGCTAGTTCCTAAGATAGCTGCTTGCTGTAGCGATCGCGTATAACTTAATTGTAAATCTTCTTTTGGTACTGACAGCCCTGAGAATGAAGCTACACTATCCTCTTCATCCTCTTCTTCAGAACGTTGCATTGTGGACATTCCAAAAGTCTGTGCTGGTTGAGATTCAATAATTGGACTTCCAGAGGGTTGGGATGAGAATTGTGTTGGCTGAGGTTCGACAATAATTGGATTTCTAGTTGGTTGAGAGGAGAACTGTGTTGGCTGGGGTTCGGTAACTGGATTTCCAGTTGGTTGAGAGGAGAACTGTGTTGGCTGGGGTTCGGTAACTGGATTTCCAGTCGGTTGGAATGAGAATTGCGTTGGTTGGGGTTCGGTAACTGGATTTCCAGTCGGTTGAGAGGAGAACTGTGTTGGCTGGGGTTCGACAATAATTGGATTTCCAGTCGGTTGAGAGGAGAACTGTGTTGGCTGGGGTTCGACAATAATTGGATTTCCAGTCGGTTGAGAGGAGAACTGTGTTGGTTGGGGTTCGGTAACTGGATTTCCAGACGGTTGAGATGAGAATTGCGTTGGCTGGGGTTCGGTAACTGGATTTCCAGACGATTGGGATGAGAATTGCGTTGGCTGGGGTATTACGGGTGTTTGTCTAGACCGAGTTACTCCCAAGTGAGGTGAAGCAGGCAAAACTCTCGTTAGGAGTGGTTCAAGGGCTTGTAAAGCATCAGTGGCAGACTGATAGCGGTCTTTAAAATGGTAACGTACCATTTTGGTGATGATAGAAGCTAGCTCCTCACTAATTTGTGCCCAGGATCGCCAGATAATCTCTCCCGTGTCATTGTCTTCCTGAAACTGAGTGGGATGCAGACCTGTTACTGCTTGGATACCAATGATACCCAGTGCATAAATATCACTGTTAGGGCGAGGGTTACCTCTACCTTGTTCTGTTGGCATATAACCTGGTGTCCCAACAGCAATAGTAGCATTGGCGTTTATTTGACCTGGGGTTAATATTTGAGAGCGAATTTGCTTGACAGTGCCAAAATCAACGAGTACGAGTCGATCGTCTTGCCGTCTTCTAATCAGGTTATCAGGTTTGATATCTCGATGAATTACCCCAAAACCATGAATAAACTGCAAAATCTTTAAGACTTCATGGAACATCTGACAAACTTTGGTCTCAGACCAATGTTGACCTGATTGAAGCTCATCACTAAGAGTATGCCCATCAATCCAATCTTGAACTAAGTAAAACTCCCGATTTTCCTCAAAATAAGCTAAAAGACGGGGAATTTGGTCGTGTATTATGCCCAGTCTTTCCAAAGTTTGAGCTTCTGTAAGGAACAGACGTGTTGCATTCTCCAAATACCTTGGGTCATTACTCGTAGGTGTAAGATGTTTGACAACACATATCGGATTGCCCGGTCGGCGCGTATCTTCAGCAAGATAAGTCTGACCAAATCCGCCTGTTGCTAAAGTGAGAACTAGGCGGTAACGATTATCTAGTAAATCGCCTGGTTTAGGTGCATTCATAATCGTATTGGCAACGTCAACAATTCCATGGTCGATCGATAAGCGAGGAGTTATTGGAACTTAATATTTAGTGATAACCGCGAGTTGTTTGATTATGCCACAACAGACTCTCGGCTTGCAGGATCGATATATGTTAGGGTAACTTGGTTACTTGGATCTAGACCTATCTTAAGTTGATCCCCATCTTTGAGAAGATGTCCTGCTTGTGAGTCAATAGGTACACCATTAATCCTAATCCGATTTGTGCTGGGATTCGTACCGTCCCCGTCGTAAATTCGATAGTTTTGTCCTTCTTTTTTAATAACAGCATGATGCCTGGAAAGAACTTCCCATCCTGTATCAGGAATATCTATATCTGACCAGTTGCGATCGCGTCCTATTTGGTACTTCTCCTTTTGAAGATACAATTTACGCACATCGCCCTGTGGATTTTTTAGTTCCACATAAGATTGCGTACTTATCACTGTTGTTGGGTGGAAAATATTGCTAACGCGATTGGGAATTACCTGTAGTGGTTGACGTTTTTGTTGTGGTTCCGGCTTTTGTTCAACATCAGGAAATCCTACAGGAACTCCTACTGGGCTATACTCTGCTTCTGGCTCAAATTCAGTTGAACTAGAGCGGTTCCGTTTACTGAAATAGACAAACAAGAGTACTACTAACATCCCAACAATCAAACCACCAATAGCTATTAGCCAAGGACTATAGTCTGTTTTATCCCATCTCTCAGCAATCTTTTGCTCGCTGTCACGAATGAGCTGATCTATTTCCGAGTGTTGCGGAAAAAGTCCTTTAACCGCTTCAAAGTGTGCTTTTGCTCCCCTGTAATCTTGCTTCCAATATAAGTCGAGACCCTCACGGTAACGACGATCAATTACGCCTTGCTCATTTACAGTACCAGATCGTCTAATAAATTCTTGAATTGTACTTGTAGGTATAGCAAAGGGGATAGTACCTCCCCGATTCGCCTCACCCACCAATACAATCGTGCCAATCACTTGACCTTGATTGTTCAGTACAGGACTACCTGTAATGCCACCAGCACTTGGCATATCAATTTGGAGAACAGGAGCGTTATTCTGTAGCTTTTTTTTAGTGTTTGAAACTTTCCCTTCAGTCACTGAAGCTTCATATCTTGATTGTGTTGTTAGTTCGGAACCAAGATCCGCAGCAGCTGGATATCCAATGACTAATACATTATCCAACAACTGGACGGTGTCGGAATCTCCTAACTGAAGGACTGGCGCATTTTTAGTCTCAATTTTAATAATTGCAACGTCCTGACTTCCTTTTGCGCTACCTGACTCCTTAGTTTCAAAGGGAAAAGACTCTTTAGTATTTGGCATTAATACATCGCGATAAAACGCAAAGTCTTCCGATTTCTTTTTTAATGAGTCTTTTATCTGTTTCTGTATATCTTTGTCTACCTCGTTTGGCTTGTATCGATAAGACTCTTTAATTTTATCAGCTAGGTTCTTTGAAATGTTATCCATACATTGCTCTTCCCCGTCTTTAACTTCTTTTACCACATATGCATTAGTTACTATGTAGCCGTTGGAATTAACAAAATATCCCGAACCTAAAGTACCTTTAATAGATGTATAAGTTTGTCCTTCATATGTAAAACGACCAGAACATGCAGCTTTGATACGAACTACAGATGGCTTAGAGTACATTCCCAATTTCCGGTTTAAACTTGGCTGAGAGTCTTGAGCAAAGACAACCTGAGATGGAATCAGAGTAGGAGCAATAAGCAAGGCAAGAAGATGTTTACGCATACTATCTGTCTTTATAGTTGGGATCGCTAGAAACGCTATTGAGACTTACGCATTAATAGAAGTTTGATGATACAACCAACCTCAGCCGTATCACATCTGAGAAATTTGCCTACAAGTTTCTATTAGATAACAGCACTATCAGCTTATGCAGTTGAGGGATAGAAACTTGAAATACTAGTAATCTAATCTCAGGCTAAAACTAACGTTGAATCAACAGTCTTCTTAAAAAATATATTATTTTATACATAATTAACGTTCGATATTACTTAAATAATAGATAGATTGCCAAAACAATACGTTAGAACACACTAGAATTCAATGACAGTATACAAGTTCTGATTATTTTGGTTATGACAAGCTGTCCTTTAGTTGAAAAGGTAGAAAAGGTTTATTTGAGTATGATTCCTGTAATCCTTTAATTAGATTATATCATGCTCATCGCAATGGGATGTCTAAAAGCTAAAGACCTTATACTAATTTTAGATTTTGGAGGTTTGGAGTTTGAATTGAAAAGTTTTGTATTTGAACTATTTCAATGTTAGTAAGGTTAGTAAGTGATACTTTTTTATAATAAGTTTAAATTTTTTATAAAATAGATTAAGGAGTGTGTTGGTTTAGAACGATCGCTACATTTGGATCGCGAGCATCACCTGTATAATATACATAATCAAAAGCGCCTTTGTCTTTAAGAACGCTGGCACGTAAGAAAAGACCGCTCCAACGGGCTATTGTTTCCACTGCTATATTTTGAGCAAGGGTAGAGTTGTTCGAGTCTGGTATTGCTCCAGCAGGATTATTCGTATTAGTTATGCCAAAGTGATTGACACCTAAGATAGTAATCAATGCTTTGGGAGGGGTTTGAATATTTTCGTAAGTTTTTTTGGCTCTGATAGGAAGTGCTCTATTATCAAGGCTACCTTGTAGCAGGGCAATAGGAATTCCAGAATTATTGATAGGAATAAACTCATCTTTTTTATCGCGTAGATTTGCCCCAAAAAATGCACCTGCCACAAGTTCCTTGGGTCTGCTGAAAGAGCCTTTACAAAATGAAAGAGACTCTAAACACAAGTTTGCAATTGCAGACAGTCCTACAGCTCCTCCAAACGAATGACCGAGCAAGGCTAATTTTTGTGTATTAACAATTGCAAAAACAGGTGAAGCAGAATTGGAGTTTTCTGCCTTCATGTGTTTTAAAACATCTGTAATATCTGAAGTTTGAGATGCTAGGGCTTGACTGCGCGATGGCAGCGAACGCTCGCTATTAGGCACAACTACCACAAATCCATAGCGGGCTACTATACTGGCATAATTTGAGTAATTTGATCGATCGACAAGTGCACCTTGCAATAGGAGAACTATAGGAAACGAGTATTTGCCAGTTTTTAAGTCTTTTGGTTTGGGAAAGTAAATTTCTGCCAAAAAATTACTAGTAGAAATTGTGGTTTTGTAGCTAGCCACATCTTTAAATAGAGGAGCCGGATTGAAAGCTTTAGCCATTACCGTTTTACTTATACCTAACACAGTTAGTACGAGAAATGTGGAAGCTACAAATAAAGTTTTTAGGCGAGCCATACTTAATTATTGCTCCGCGATCGCTATTATGAGTACTACAAGATGCCCGACTTCTTCAAGAAATCGGACATCTGAACAAGCTTACCAATTACTTGTTGGGTTGAGGTGTCATCCGCAAGTAGGGCTTGACTTCTTGATATCCTTTGGGGAATTTCTCCTTGAGGACTTCAGGATCTTTTAATGAAGGAACGATCACGCAATCATCACCATCTTTCCAGTCTGCTGGTGTTGCCACACTGTAGTTATCGGTGAGTTGCAGTGAATCAATCACCCGCAAAATTTCATCAAAGTTACGTCCGGTACTTGGAGGATAAGTTAAGGTTAGACGCAACTTCTTGTTGGGGTCAATGATGAAGACTGTACGCACTGTTAACGAGGCGTTGGCATTGGGGTGAACCATGTCGTAAAGGTCGGATACTTTACGATCGCCATCTGCCAGAATTGGGTAGTTGAGGGATGCGTTTTGGGTTTCTTCAATGTCCCCAATCCATCCTTTATGAGATTCAACGTCGTCAACACTGAGGGCGATGACTTTGACGTTGCGCTTGTCGAATTCAGGCTTCAACTTAGCAACTGTCCCCAGTTCGGTGGTACAAACTGGTGTGTAGTCCGCAGGGTGGGAGAACAGCACGACCCAGCTGTCTCCAGCCCATTGGTAAAAGTCTATGTCGCCTGTTGAGGAGGCTTGAGTGAAGTTAGGTACTGTATCGCCTAGACGGAGAGCCATGTGACATTCCCTATTGTACAAAGAAGCATATGTATTCTATCTTGCATGATGACACAAAACCCGGTTTTCCGATTGGAGTCTAGGGTTTGAAATAAAATTTCAAATTGTGCAATAACAGGCAAGTCTCAGACCTAAGATTCTACAACTTAATCGGACATAATTTGATTGTAGGCAAGAATGGTTTGACGAGCGATCGCATCCCAACTGTAATTTTGCAGTGCATACTCTCTCGCCAATCGTCCTCGTCGTTGGCATTCTGAGGGGTTTTGTAGTGCTGTACGAAGCAATTTAGCAATCTCCGCAACATCCAATGAACTCACCCAGCCCGACTCACTATCACGCACTTCCTGACAAATATGAACTTGGTCTGATATTAAGACGGGCGTTCCTGCTACCATGGCTTCTGCTACAGCAATGCCAAAATTCTCATAGTATGAGGGTAAGACGAATAAATCAGCAGCTTGTAAAAGGGCTGTTTTTAACTGACCCGTGACAAAACCAGTTATTGTTGTATGCGATCGCAATAAAGAGTTTTGCACTTTATATTTTATCTTTTCTACATAATCTGCATCTTGAGGATTTCCTCCAGCCAAAACAAAGTGAAAATTTAAACCCTCAGCTAAAAGTACCTCTAATGCGGGAAACAGCAAATCCAAGCCCTTCTTGCGATCGATACGAGACATAAACAGCAACAAAGGGACACTAGTAGGAATATTGAACTGCTGACGCAGCAGACTCCCCCCCTCTCCCTCCCAATGAGAGGCGATCGCACCCAAAGGAATCGTCAAATCCCGTGTAGCAACGCCAAAACGTTCCGAGACTTTTGCTTCTTGAACGCTAGTAAAATGAATAGCTGCAGAACCCGCTATATTTGGACGTTCTAAAATTGCTGTATAAATTTTTTTCAGGAGCTTTTTCTTCTGTAAATCTGCTGGATCGAGAGTTCCTAAAGGACGTAGGATATATGGAACCTTTTGTTGGCGGCATATTGTTGCAGCCAAACTGCTGACAGGAGAAAATAAAGCGTGAATGTGAGCTAAGTCATATTCCCGAACGTGTTTATTTAACCATCTCAATAAATCCAGAGAGAATTTGTAGCGACGAAACGGGGAACAACGAAAGTAGATAATTTGATAACCATCTTGCTCTATAGGACAATTCAAAGGAACATCTAAAGGCGTTTCTTGACCAGTATCGCCATTACTATCAGTTGTAATCACCGTCACTTTTACCCCTTGCTTTGCCAATGCAGGGGCTAACCCCAAAACCATTTGGCTCGGACCACCATACACTAGGGAAATTGAAGGAACAATTTGTAAGATTTGCATATTTTTTGTTAATGGTTAGTGGTTAGTGGTTAGTGGTTAGTAAAAAAAACGACTAACGACTGTACGGGCGCAATGCCTTGCGCCCCTACTAACCACCAACTAATTCCTTATAAAACTCTAATTGCTGTTTTGCCAAAGCTGTATTTGTGTATTGAGCCATAGCTTTTTGATAGCCCATACCAGCTAGCTTTTCAGTGAATTCTGGATTTTCCATTAATTGAACTATACAATGGGCTAGTGCTTGGGCATCACCTTCAGGAAATATTAATCCAGCCTCACCAATAACATGAGGAATTTCACCCGAATTTGAACCAATGACAGGAACTTGACAAGCCATAGCTTCAATCAGCACGTGACCAAATTGTTCTTTCCACCCAATAGAAGTAAGATTCTTAAGATTGTAATTTGTTTCCGAGGGTAGTACTAAAGTGCTCATTAAATTGATATATTTAGGAACAGCGTCATGAGCAACGCTTTCCACCAAAATAACCCTATCTTTAATATAGTTTTCCTCTGCTTTGCTCAGAAGTTCTGATTGTAAGGATCCCCGCCCAATAAGCAATAATTTCCAAGGTCTATCTTTTAATCTAATTAAAGCTTCTAGAAGAGTAAACAATCCCTTCTCTCGAACAAAACGTCCAACAAATCCCACAACAAAATCATTTTGCTTTATACCCAACTGACTTACTAGTTCTGCTTGAGGTGCAGGTACAAACAAATTTTCATCTACACCTAGCTGAGGCATGACTTTAATAGATCCTTTGTACCCCTGTTGCCGTAGAACTTCTGCACCATCTTGATTTCCTGAAATAATACCGTGACTGTTATTAAGGTTATATTTTTCTAACAAGGAAATTGGAAACTTGAGATTGTATGGTAAATTCCACCAAGTAAAAAATAAGTTTTTTGCCTTTAGTCTTAATAATTTATTTAAGGTAATCATCTCCGCATAAGCAAGACCTCTAGAGCCTTGTTCTACCTGAATGACATTGGGTCGAAACTTTTGTAACAAATATATTAAATCGCCTCCAAAAGTTAGTAGTCCTTGATGATTTTGACTGAAGTTAGAAATGGGAACTATACGAAATTTTCCTTCATCTCGATACTGAGTTTCAATAATTTTGTTTTGAACTCCACCTGGTTTCCATTTTTTAGGAACGACAATTGTTACTTCAACATCTGGTTCTAATTGAGATAAAATGCGTAGTTTTTCACAGTTAAGATCTACAATATAGGTATGACTAGCAACAAGAATTTTCATTATATTAATTGGGATTGTTAATTTTTTGTTTTAAACCGCAGATGAACGCCGATGGACGCTGATAATTTATTTGTTCATCAGCGTTCGTCTGCGTTCATTTGCGGTTAAATAATTTTAGTATGTTCATCCAAGTGAGTATAAATCTGACCGTCATTCCATGCAGATTGAATGACGGTTCCTAGGGCTTTGAAGAAACCTAAAGTATAGAAAACACCACGAGTCAGAATTTTAATGGGAGAACCACTTTTGTAACAAGGAGGATGTCCCAGAACGTGACAGTCAAATAAACGGGCAAAAAGACGTGTGGCTTGAGTGAGAGAGAGATTTTTTAACCCCATTAAAAAGTGGTTGTGATAAAAGGTTAGTTGGTACTGAAGAGAACGCATACTAATGTCATGACAACCGCCCGTTTCTTCTCCTAAATGCACTAAATGAGCTTCGGGAGCGTACCAAATTTTATATCCTGTTTGCCGCAATCTCAGACAAAAATCTGATTCTTCTCTGACGGCACTTCCACGAAATCTTTCATCGAATTTTAACCCGTACTTTGTAAAAATTTCTCGACGGAAGGACATATTACAACCCCTTGCTGTTAGCACTTGTTGGGGTTTCACTGTGTGTACTAAGTCAATATGATACCAAGCAATTCCTGGGTCCATGGCTTGGGGAGGAAGATATTCAATCTGCAAATTTCCCCCAGAGTCGCCCAATTTCATTCTGTCAAAAACTCGTCCAGCAACTGCGCCTACTTCTGGTTGTTCTACATAATTTTTTGCATGGGCTGCTAAAAATCCAGATTGCAGCTGCACGTCGTCGTCAATAAACAAAATAATGTCACCAGTTGCCCTGCGTACAGCGTAATTTCTTGCTCCTGGTAAACTTGCCCACTTCAGACGAAACCACTTAATTTTACCTGCTGTCGATAATTCTTCTAAGTAAGCTTCTATTTCTGGCTTGTGTTCTGATGTCTGATCGACAACTAGAACTTCAAAGTTGGGGTAATCTTGCTTGAGCACATCCGCTATACTATCGCGCAGTGGTTCTTCACGACCATAGGTTGGAATAATGACGGAAATTAAGGGATAAGAATTCACTTTTTGTATATCCTATTGAATATTTGGCTATGCCATATGAAATTTATATTGGGTTTAAGAGGTTTTTAGCGGTTTTTGTTTTTTTCTTTGGTTGTTCTTCCGAATTTTCATTATTCTCTTGTTGCCTTTCTTGTTTGTCTATAACTGGTAATTTCAGGATAACTCCAGCCGCAAACCAGTAATAGACACCCACTGGATCGACATCTAGAGGGTAGTAATAGGTGTTGTAACTAATAAACAATATAAACACCCACAATGCCGAAGCGTAACTGCGGAAATTACGGTTTTTTATTAACCGATTTGATTGGTAACAAGTAACGGTTAGAGTTGTGACCAAAGCTAGGAAAGTCAAAGTTCCCAAGGGACCTATTTCAAAAAGGACTTTAGGGTAATATGTTTCAATGAGCCTTGTCTCACCCATAGCACGGGCAGAGTTGGTAGCACGACCTAATCCATTGCCTAAAATCCCTTTTTGTGATTTCAACGATTCCTCAAATTGTTGTACTATGAACTCTTGAGGTGGTGAAGCTTCCCAGCGATCGCTCAAACTTGATGTTCTCTCTTCTAACAGAGCTGGGTTACTTGCTACGGCAATTCCCAAAATGATAGCAAGCCCAACCACTATTGGGATAAATCGTTTAAGGTTGCGAAGTTGACCTGTAAGCAACAGTAAAGCTACAAAGCAGACGGGGACTAACGCTAAGGCAATTCTTTGACCGGAAACAACAGCGTTCACAAACACCGCTACGATAGAACCTAAGCTAATTATCCTCCAAATAATTGAAGGATCGCTGAAGCCAGAGGCAAAGCTAAAGAAGGTACTTGAAATCAAAAACCATGACCATTGCCAGGGTGCAACAAATGTTCCTGGTAGCCGAATCACTCCTTGTTGGGGACTGTAGAGTAAAGAACCGCCAAAATAACAACGAGCTTCAATAGAGGCTTTAAATAAGGCTGAACCTTCTAAATGTCTTGTACCTTGGCACACCCCTGTTAGAAGTAGCATATACTGGATAATTCCTAATGCACAGCAAACAAGGACAACAACTACTTGCATTCGCGAGAAAAATAAAAAATCTTTTTTATTACGAATCAAATAGTAAGCACAAGTTATCAGAGGGACATAACCTATAAATACTTTCAGACCCAAAATTCCCATTAAAATTGGCTTATTGCCAGGACCGCTTCCCAAACCACTTGTAGGTGGGCTAAATTGCTGCATGCCGTTGACAAATAATATTGTCAGTACACACAAGGCAAGCAAAATAAATAACGGAGTTTTGATAGCTTTGGGAAAAATGAAGGGTAGACGTTTCTTGCTGCAAATTTGCCAAAGAGCAATCAGGGCTGGTATGTAAAAGGAATCTTTAGCAAGTTGAAGTATAGGACTGCTACCGATATAGTAGGTGATAGTGCCGCTAAAGGGCATATATATCATGAAAGCAAAAAGCGCTTGGCGAGGGTATTTGTAAGATAACGCTAGGATAACGACTGCCAAAACACCTGGAACTGCTGCTTTAATCCCTCCTATAAAGGCACAGAGAATGCCAACAAACAGACCAACAGCAACAGAGGAAGACAAAACACTAGAAAATTCTTTTCGTGCTTGTGCGGCTTTTCGCTTCTGCAATAAACGTTCTTGAAGACTGAGAGTTGGAGTTTCCTTGTTCTCCTGCTTCTTCCCTTTTTTGGATTTCTTGCCTTTCAACTTCAATGTCAGCATGATATCGCTGTAAGTATGCCCTTAACAGTTATCAGTTATAAGTAGACAGTTATCAAGAAAACACGGATTGTTAACCATTTACTGATTCGGTCATCTTGAATACATTGTTTCAGTTATAACTGAATTTAGCTCTAATGGGTAGAGATAAAATTCCTCACGCATTGACTGACTTAACAATTTACGGTTAAGAATATTGAAAGTCAATTTTGTAGTTCCGTAGTAAAGATTTTCTCCCGTCGCCACAATATAGATAGCACCCGGAAATGGTAATGGTTTCAGAGGAGTTCCTTGTTGAGCAAGTATTCCTCTAATTTTTTCATGGTCTACGTAGAATTTGTAGTATCCGTAACCCCTATTATATTCTGGATACTCAGGCAAATGATTTAGGTCGTACCTAATGATGTTGCAGGTACCACATATCTTGTAAAAATCTCTTCTTTTGAGAAAGATAAAATCATCGCCGCTCTTATATTTGTAACCTTTATTTATGAACCAGCCATTACAATGAGGATTTTGAGCGACAAACTCTGATAGGTGTTTGCTGATACAATCGTCAGCATCAACTGCCATCGTGTATGTTGGTAAAAATTCTCGAGCCTGGATTAATCCTTTCAAGATTTTCCGTCCTTTGTCTGTATGCCCCGCACAGAAAGGATCTGCTTCATTAGCAGGTGGAAAATCAACTTCAATATACGTAATCTTGGGGTGTTGAAATTCAATACGAGGTCGTTCGTGACAAACAACAATGACTCTGTATTCCTGTGAAGTTTGATTGCAAATCGATCTAACGCATCTTTCAAATAATTTTGTCACAAGCTCCCAAGACTTTGAAGCTTGTGGGCTTTTTAGCGGTACTACAAAGACTAGCATAACCCAAGATGGCGAAACGACTTTTTCTCAACTCAACAGATGCACGAGGTTTTTAAATTTATAAATTGCTACACATACATAAGCACTGTACGGGCAAAGCGATCTTGAAATTCTTATCAAAATTTTAACCCTAAATATACAGAAGTTAACTATAAAAACTTTATCAAAATTTTACAAACTTTTTGGATTTTTAAGTATTACTTCCTTTGGGCTCTAAAATTACCGATCTTTGTAGGGTGGGCACTGCCCACCAACGGTGAATGGTGGGCAGTGCCCACCCTACGTGTTTAGGTAATCTTTTGGCGGGAAGGGACCTATTTGATTTTTGAACTACACGTAGGTAGGGCTATGCCGCACACATAACGCTTTTGATGGGCAATGCCCAACGCCACTCTTAGCAGTCGCGCATAAAGACGCGCACGGAGGGTGGCTCCCCTACAGTACTGAGATTTTTTTCACAAATCATGTAGGATTGCTATGGTTAACCAAATGTTGTTGGACTTGTGCGACTAATTCATTTGTCCAGTAATTTGCAAGTTCAGCGTCTTCAGCTTCTACCATAACTCTGATGACTGGCTCCGTACCAGAAGCCCTAACCAGAATTCTACCAGCGTCACCCATTGCGGCTTCAGCACGTTCTATAGCTTGCTGCACGGGTTGGCATTCTTTCCAATTGACACGCTTTAACCTATCTTCTACTCGCACGTTCCGTAAGAGTTGCGGATAGGTGTGGAAACTGGAATCTACCATTTCAGAGAGAGGAACGCCCGCCTCTTGTACTAAAGCAGCTAAATGTAAGGCTGTCAGCAAACCGTCTCCAGTGATGCCATAATGACGACAGAGGATGTGACCTGATTGTTCGCCTCCTAACATTCCCCCAGTTCGTAGCATTTCCGCTTGGACGTATTGATCGCCTACTGCTGTGCGAATCAATTGACCGCCTGCTTGTTTCCATGCTCTCTCAAAACCTAAGTTAGCCATCACAGTGGAAACAATTAAGTTGTCTGGTAATTGTTGCTTTTGCTGCAAGCCGAGACCCCATATGTAGAGAATGTAATCACCGTTAACTTGGCGTCCGGTATTGTCTACAGCTAAAACACGATCCGCATCACCATCAAAGGCAAAGCCTATATCGGCTTGGTGTTCGCGCACAGCTGCTTGCAAAATGTCTAGGTGGGTAGAGCCGCAATTGACGTTAATGCGATCGCCATCTGCTACGCTGTGAAAGCAGATAACTTCTGCTCCTAGTCCTTCAAAGACTTTTGGTGCTAGCTCGACTGCTGCTCCCCATGCCAAATCTAAAATAATCTTCATGCCCTGAAAATTCACCATGCCATGCAATGGTTCTTTCAAAGCACTTGTATAGTTATTTACTAAATCTAAACGAGAATAGTGCCGTCCGCAATCACTTCTCGTTCCAGAATGCGATGATAGACCGCGCAACCCTGCCTCAATTTCTGCCTGTAATGTTTGGGATAACTTCAACCCATCAGCACCAAAAACTTTAATGCCATTATCTTCAGGTGGATTATGACTTGCAGAAATCATCACTCCACCAATAGCATGGCTGTTTCTGGTTAGAAACGCAACGCAAGGAGTAGGACATAATCCCAAATACCAGACCTCTACCCCAGCTGCTGTTAACCCTGCACTTAAAGCCATTGCTAGCATATCGCTAGAATTACGAGAATCTTGACCGAGGATAACTGGTCCTGGATTGGAAGCACCGCTACGTAAAACAATTCCTGTCCAAAAACCGATTTGTAATGCTAAAGGTGCATTGAGCAAATCCCCCACTTTTCCCCGGATTCCATCGGTACCAAACAAGGGAGTCGTTGGTAGAGACATTAAGTTCAGACCAAAACTCACCCTGTTACTGTCATTCGCTTCAGAAGCCGATGCCCCCGCAATCCCATTCTGACTTCGAGTTATATAGGATACCATATCTTTAGAATTCCACACCGTTACAATGGAGAATAACACTTTAAGCTTTTTTCAACAATTCCCCTCTGATGGCTCTCGATCTGGACATTTTACTAGTTTTTACGTTCTTAAATTTATTCCAATTTGCCTACTTTTTCAGAAAAAATACTTATAAAGATTCTGATTTTTTTGTAAAGATTTGGTAAAATAAGTAATACTACTGAACACTAAACTCGTGGATTATCTACAAATTACTGTATTTACTTATACTCTGATTTCTTCTACCACATAGCTACCTTCTGCCTCCTGCCCTCTGCCTTATGTAAGTAAAAAAACATACATAGCAGAAAAACTTAAAAAATATTAATGGAAATTCTCATCAAATAGTTCTACTGTAACTTTTTAGTGGCTTCATGTAGCCGTTCTAAAATTACAACTCCAGCAGTTGATTTTTTAAAGTTGAGCAATTTAGTATGATCAGTCATTTAGCAACAAAATTGCGTGTAGGAACAAAAAAAGCCCACACGATGGCAGAAAACGTTGGTTTTGTCAAGTGTTTTTTAAAAGGTGTCGTTGAGAAAAATTCCTACCGGAAACTAGTAGCTAACTTCTATTTCATCTACTCAGCAATTGAAGAGGAGATGGAAAAGCACCATAATCATCCAATTCTTTCTAAAATCAATTTTCAAGAGCTTTACCGCAAGCATACTCTAGAGCAAGACCTCAACTACTACTATGGAGCCAACTGGCGGGAGCAAATTCAATTATCTTCAGCTGGTGAAGCCTACGTACAGCGCATCCGAGAATTATCAGCCAATGAACCGGAATTGCTAGTTGCTCACTCATACACCCGTTATCTGGGAGACTTATCAGGCGGACAAATTCTTAAAGGCATTGCCCAAACAGCAATGAACCTTTCTAACGGACAAGGAACTGCCTTTTATGAATTTAAAGATATTCCTGATGAGAAGGCATTTAAAGCCAAATACCGTCAGGCTTTAGATGAACTGCCAATCGATGAAGCAACAGGCGATCGCATTGTTGATGAAGCCAACGCTGCTTTTGGAATGAACATGAAAATGTTCCAAGAGTTAGAAGGCAATCTCATCAAAGCCATTGGTCAAATGCTGTACAACACCCTTACCCGCCGCCGCACACGCGGTAGCACCGAACTAGCAACTGCTGAATAAATGTTTTGGTTAGTGGTTAGTGGTTAGTGGTTAGTAGTTGGTGGTGGAAGACTGTAACTAGCAAGTAAGAATTTCACAACTAATTATTAACCTCTAACCCCTAATCCCTAACCCCTAATCCCTAACCCCTTACCAATGGCAGCAAAAATTCCCGTTACTATCATCACCGGATTTTTAGGAAGTGGTAAAACGACTCTCATTCGCCACCTGTTACAAAATAATCAAGGACGGCGTATTGCTGTATTAGTCAATGAATTTGGTGAACTTGGTATTGATGGCGAATTATTAAGCTCCTGTCAAATATGCCCTGAAACTAGTGTGGAAACGGAAGTTTCAACATCCCCCGCTACCAATATTTTTGAATTAACAAATGGCTGTTTGTGCTGTACGGTGCAGGAAGAATTTTTACCTACAATGCAACAGTTAATTAAGCGACGAGAGAGTATCGATTGTATTTTGATTGAAACCTCCGGTTTAGCATTGCCAAAACCTTTAGTAAAAGCTTTTCGTTGGCAAGAAATTCGTAATGCAGCCACAGTGGATGCTGTCATTACAGTAGTCGATTGTGCAGCAGTTGCAGCAGGAACATTTGCTATCAATCCAGAGGCGGTAGAGGCACAGCGACAAGCAGATGATAGTTTAGAACACGAAACACCACTACAAGAACTTTTTGAAGATCAATTAGCTTGTGCGGATCTGGTAGTGTTGAATAAAACAAATTTAGTTGATAAGCAAGCTAAAGCAAGTGTAGAGCAGTTAGTGAAACAAGAATTACCCAGAGAGGTAAAAATTGTAGAGAGCAATTACGGTCAACTTGACCCATCAGTATTAATGGGATTTCAAGCTGCTGTTGAAAACGATCTAGATAATCGCCCTAGTCACCACGATACAGAAGAAGAGCACGACCACGATGATGAAATTACTTCTACTTACTTGGTTTTAGACCGTACTTTCGAGCCACAACAACTGCTGTATCAGTTACAAACACTAGCACGAGAGCAAGAAATTTACAGGATTAAAGGGTTTGTAGCGGTTCCCAACAAATCTATGCGTTTGGTGATGCAAGGAGTAGGAAATCGATTCGACCAATTTTACGATCGCCCTTGGCAACCAGAAGAAATCAGGCAAACTAGTTTAGTGTTCATTGGTCGCGATTTAAACTCTTCTCAAATAAAATCCCACTTATTGACAGTGACCACCTGACCCTCCGGGTTCGCTAGTTCCCTACGGCGGGTTTCCCGCCTCCAGGACTAGACTCACCAGTGACCACTAATCCTCAGCTACTGTACTGGCGCGGCGGCCTTGCGCCCCTACTAACAACAACAGGCGAGACGCCTGTCCTACATCACTAACAACTAGCTACTAACAACTAACTACTAACCATTTCTATGACAATTACTCAAATTTTTAACGTTGCTAATTTTTTTGTTTTGCCCTTTTGGATTTTAATGATTGTCTTACCCAAGTGGAATATTACAAAAAGAGTTATAGAATCTTACATTCCTTTCGTTCCACTAGCAGCCACATATTTGTATCTGTTTATTATTAGTATCAATCCAGACTCTGCTCAGTCTTTTTCAAACCCTCAATTGTCAGATCTTGCACGATTGTTTGCAGATGAAAAGGTAACTGCTACGGGTTGGATTCATTTTTTAACTTTGGATTTATTTACGGGACGCTATATTTATCTAGAAGCACAGAAAACTGGTATTTGGACGATTCACTCTCTGATACTTTGTTTGTTTGCCGGTCCTTTAGGATTGTTATCTCACGTTTTAACTGATTGGATTACAAAAGCATTTTTCCCCTCAGGTAAGGTTAAGCAGCTTTCTGAGACGACTTCTTAAAATTCAAATATCTAGTTTATAAACAAAGTTCAGCGAATAGAATTCGCGTCTATACAAACAAAGTCCGCCTACGCGGACTAAAATTTGAAACCCACGTAGGTGGGTTTCGTCTGTATAGTAGCGACTTCTAGTCGTCAAGGCTTCTCACCAATCAATTATCAGTTAGAACCATTTCTATAATTAGCATCCACCCAACAACGTGGAAGAGCTTCTCCAGAAGGAAAAACGAGAGTTTTTTTGTTATAAGAATCTGGCTGTTGTTCTTCTTGACCTTCTTGTTCTTGTGCGCGAATAACATCAGTGTTTGGATCGATTAATTCTTGAACATCAAGAACTTTAACCAATTCACCACTTTCTTTAATTTGTAAAAGCATTGAAGAAGCCTCCTTAAGTTTCCATTATAAATTGAAGCGAGATTTAACTCGCCCTTATAAACTCTAGCAGTTAAACAGTTAGCTGTTTAATTAAATCTCTCGTTGATATTTTTCTAAAATATCTACTAAATTCACTTGACATTGTAGGGGCAGTAAATCGATAAGGGGAAGTTCCCTTCTACCACCACCAATTTTAACTGGAATAGATTCTAAAACTTGAATGACATCATCTTCTTCTACGGTTTTTTTAGCAGTAATGAGGGGATAGACTTTTTCTGCTACTACCGTATGCAATCTGGCATTAGATAAATAAAGATGCCACTTGGCAATATCGATGTAAACGTTATCGCCAATTTCTGCAGCTAGGGCTTCTAGTAATTCAGTGGTATTTGCTTTAGCCATAAATGTAACCCTATATAATGAGTGCTACCTCTCATCCTAGATCTTATTATGGATCGTCGATCGCGACTCACTCTACCACCACAAGTTACAATCGCCCTAGCCTCTTCCGTCCATCTTCAGGTGGATGTTGGTGGCGTTTCGGAGTAATTAGCGATCGCAGAAATATATATTAGATGAACTAACAGCACAATGAACCAACCTGTAGTTAACCAAGGTAACCACTCCCAAGTTACTAAATAAAGGTTATGGAAAAACCACAAACCAGAATTACAGACAGCAAAGATTGCAACATGAATGGCAAAATTCATGCGATCGTCTAATTTTCGGTAAGCGGGGTCTTTGCGATCGGGTTTACGAGGCCAACGAGGAGGCATAAATACTTGTTACATAAATATATACATCTAGTTTATTTTAAGATTTTGCGAGTCCTGTTGGTATTTTTTGTTAAAATTTAGTAATTTACGATTAACAAAATTCATTAGTAGGGTAGGCACTGCCCACCATTTAATAAAATTCATTAGTAGGGTGGGCATTGCCCACCATTTAATGTTAATAGGTATTGCCCACTCAACAGATGTTGAAGAATTTCGAGTAATAGTCAGCATTACCCACCCTAAACCGAAGTATCTACCATACATAAAATTCATCAGTCCATTGGATGAGCTGATGAGTACGTTATCTGTAACTCTTTGATAGATGTAGTCAATATATTCACTTGTAAAGATAGAGATGTTCTTTAGCGGTTGATAAAAATGGCTAAGCTTAATCCAATCCAACTACAAAAACACCTCAAAGGTGTTGACTACCCTACTAATAAGGAAGAATTGATTAAACACGCAAAGCAAAATGGTGCTGATGACAATGCAATTTCTGTATTGCAACAAATTCCAGATAAAGAGTATCAAGCACCGACTGATGTTAGCGAAGAAGTAGGCGCTATTGTGTAAGAATCATAAATAATTTGTGAAAATCTCTAATTATTGTAGGGTGGGCATTGCCCACCATTCGAGCTTTGGTATGCAATGCCTTCCCCACTACACTTTATCCTTTTGTGGAATGCGCTCAATTTCAGCATAACCGCTAAAAATTAGCCGTTGACCTTCAGTTTCCAAGCGATTTAGACGCATTTTAACTCCATCAAGGTCAAACCGATCCAAATCAACCATATTATCTAAAATTTCAACTAGTGCTACACTGAGAGTCTTTGAAATTTCCTTTTGAGCTTCCGGTATTTGCTCGAGTTCTACTATAGGGTTTTTAAAAGAAATACGACGACGCCGTTCAACAGCGATAGTCACAACCATAATTAAGGGTATGAGTTCCCCGTTACCTAAATCCGCTTTGGCAGAAATACGCAAGCGATTTTCTGGTAGAAGCTTTACTTGAATTTCCGGAAACGAAACTGGCTTACCCTCAGACAATGCAGTCAACGCTGGTAAGGTAAGGTTCATTAAACGCTTTGTCACCAACTCTGCTTTAAAAGCTTGGTTAATACCTGTTTCTGATAAAACGACTTGAGCAATAGCTTGGGTTGGTTGCTTGAGACGTAATTTGCCACTTAAAACAGAGCTAAAGTCAATGGCGACAGCATCAGTTTCAAAAGACATTTCTTCAACGGCAAAGTCTTTGCGAATAACCAAACCACGACCGCTCATTTTGAAGCTGTCAATGCTGCCTTGTAGCAATTTGCTGGAGGGATAGCAACGGACAAAGACTTCTACTGACTCGCTCTTAGTAAACAGGTGGCGAATCGTTTGGCTGGCGACGGTGTTGAGCATACGCTCACCCCAGTCAGTACCTTTGGGATCTGTTAAACCTGTAAGTCCGCCTAGCATTTGCGTAAGTGTAGGTGAGTTTAAGTCCTAGAAGTTCTTTGTACTTTTGTAACAAATCGTGAAGAATACAGCAAGCATCTGGTGATTGATTATTCTGATGAAAAAACCTAGGATCGTTAATGGCAGAGGATTCTATGACATAAAAATTCTTTTGAATTGACCCCGTTGCCAAAAAAGTCTACAAGCAACGTTACGATCGCTTCATTAGCTATCCTGCATGGCTTGTCATATTATCAAATAGCGTTAAAACGTAATAAATCATGGTCAATCGTAGCAAAACTGTATTCATAGCCATCAGCGCGATGAATTAGTTTAATGTGCTGTCGATCTACAGCAATACGATGACCGCTAATTAGCACTTCTACTCCTTTCTCAGTAGGAGTTTTAACTCTGGCACGATAAATTCCTGATTTGACGTGTTTGCGATCTTTTAGTAAATTGCAAACAACATAATCACCTGCTGTAGCGTGAGTATATTTCTGATTTTTGCTAACTAGCTTGACTTCTTTTTTACCAGTTACGGAATTCTTTTTAACGCTTGCTATAGCCGGAAAACCACTGCCATTAACTCTTTGGGCTTGTCTTGTCCCGTGTCCTTTACAGGTAACTCGTAATGGTTGACATATTCTTAATTTCACAATTTGGTCGGTTGCCACGCATGCTGAGTCAATCCAGTGTTGTTTGGGTAATCCACTTTTAATCCGAATCATCTTAGTGGATGCACCGTCACCTGAGATAACTGGTAGCTCAAATTGGTGTGCCATTTCAAATATTGCTTTACGAGTTGAATTGACAGCAGCTGCATTACTTAATGACTTTTTCTGATGCAATTTAATTTTTTTAAGAATTTCTGGTTGGTTTTTCAGAAATTGCTCTACTGGCTTATTCCCCTTTTTCTGATTACATTTCTCGCAGGATAATGTGAGATTTGAGAAGCGGTCACTACCTCCAAGTGAACGAGCATTGATATGCTCAATTTGTAAAGGAACATTCGTTTTACCACAATAAACACACTCTCTACCCCAATGTTCTAGGAGTGCTTCACGTAGGGTGTAGCCCCATAACGTACCCTGTTGGTATTCAATCCCTTCAAGATCAGCCGTCTCCATTTTTTGGAAATCGAATTTCACAGATTCAATTACAATTGATTTAATTGGTGCCACCTTGAGTAATCGTTGAATCCATGTTTCGGTAGTTAATAATCGATGTCTTAAGGATGGTGCTAGCCAACCATCTGGCTTTTTGCGATCAAACCGTTTCTTGCGATAGCGAAGTCTTCTGGTTCTTCTGGAACGTCGAACACCTGCTCTTTTAATCAATTCCATTTTTATGGCTAATCCTCGGTGTTCTAATTCCATTGCCCATATGACTTCATTTTTATTTAAGTCTACTAAGGAAAATCCAGTTATTTTAGAGCCGGGGTCGATTTTCAGTTCTAGATATGGCTCTACATTTTCATCTACCGACTTCTCTAAAATTAGAGTAAATGGGAATAACTTGAGTTTTTTAGCTTGGTCCTGAGATTGTAGAAGCCTTGCTCTGACAGGTGTTGTTGGTTTTAGTATTTTTCCATTTTTACTCAGAACAAATACAGAGTTCGTAATCATTTGATTAGCTCCCGGCATCGGGGTATGGTTTGCCTTGACACTGCTTTTAAACTTCTCAAAAAGGTTCGGTGTTGCGCTATGGGTAGAGTCGATGGGCGGTATTATCCGCCGCACCTCTCTGTTAAATCTGGGCATGCAAGTTTACCTGCACCCAGCTTCCGACGTTCTTAGCTTACGCTTTTGCTCATGTGCAAGTAATCGTGACAGCTTTCATGAACTGCTGTCAGATTGTTTCTTTTGCTGTTGGCGTGGTTTCCGTCTGCATGATGGAGATGTACTCGCTCATCAGTTAGGAATTTTAGCCCACAGACTGCACAGGTATGGTTTTGCCGTTTTAAGGCAACAGAGGTTTCACCGTCGTAGAGTTTGCTGTTGCGCTGGCTCCAGTAGGTGATATTGCCATCAAAGGGAGATTTAGTTCCTTTGACAAGGATATGCTTGTTTTCGGAGTAAGGAACCGATGGAAACGCTTTGTCTAGTAATTTCTTACTAGAGTGACGTGTTTGGCTAGATTCCTTGTTGAACACCTTGTACGCTCTTTGTTGGATGTGGTACAGGGAAAGCCGTGAACCATCCATCTTACAGTAGCGGTGGTAGTTCCTCCAACCTCTTACTATAGGCGCAAGCTTAAGGGCTTTTGCCTTGGCACCATAATTTGAGTTGTTGACGACGGCTTTTACTTTCTGACGGAACTTTTTGAAGTTGTCCACAGAAGGAACGCATCGAAATTTTCCGTTGGTTTGCACCTTAAAGTGCCAACCGAGGAAGTCAAATCCGTCCGTCGTAGCGGTGAGCTTGGTCTTCTTTTCGCTGATGTTCATTCCTCTTTCAGCCAGGAACTGACTTATCTTCTCAAGTACTTGTTCTGCATTCTCATTAGGTTTAAGTATAATAACCATATCATCGGCATATCTAACCGAGTGGTGTATATCCTCTATCCCGTTGAGCGCAATGTTCGCTAATAGGGGGCTCGCCACTCCCCCTTGGGGGGTTCCTTGTTCTGGAAACTCTGGGTTGACTCCGGCTTTTAAGCATCGGAAGATTCCTTGCTTTATACTCGATGGAGCAATGAGTCTATCCATAATTGCTGAGTGGCTTATCCTATCGAAGCACTTTTCTATGTCAAGCTCGATAACTCGCTTGTTTTTTCCGTTCACTCTTGAGTTGAGGTTGTCGAAGAGGAACTTTTGCGCGTCGTGCGCTCCTCGTCCCGTTCTAAACCCATAGCTTCGAGCGTGGAAGGTGGCTTCGTGTGCTGGTTCTAGGGCATATTTCACAAGGCACTGCCAAGCTCTATCTACCATAGTAGGAACCTTAAGAATCCTAATTTTCCCGTCCTTTTTGGGGATGGGGATTTCGCGCAGTCCTTGGTGTTGCCAGTTTCTGCTGTTGCGTAGTAGTTCCTCGCTCATTTCAAAGCGTTGCTCGAACGTAAGCTTGGCTATGCCATCGATTCCTGGGGTCTTTTTGCCAGCATTTAGCTGTGATACTTGGCGTACAGCCAGCAATCGTGCTGAGGTTGATTTCAGTATCAGCTTTTGGAGGGACTTTGCTTTCCGATGGTCTCCAACACAAACAGCTTTGTAAATTCTTCTTTGCAGGCGGAAGAGGTTTCGGCGGAATTTCTTCCACGGCAACGTCTTCCAGGATTCACTAGTATTTCTACTGTGTCTAATCATGCGCTACTCCAATTCATTTACTCTGAATACCTCGCAGCAATTACGCTGCGTCCTACCCGAACTGAAGGACTTCCGCAACTCGTCCTGCCTACAAGGGGTTCGACCTGTCCCTTGACCCTCAATTCGTTTTTATTCGTTCCCTCGGTTAGATTGATTGGTTCCTTTAGGTGTAGCCACTTCAACCACTGGATTCCCCTGACTCAAGCCACTATCCTTTGCATGATGTGGCGGGAATTATCTCCAGTGAAGTCGGGGGTATTGTGTTGCGCCCCGCTTTAGCTTGGGTTGCTTTTCTAGGCTCTGTTTCACCATAGGAACTCCCCGTTAACGCCAGTGTCATTCCACAACGAACGTCTGATTGCGTCCTGGCTCCAGCTTCGCTCTCCAGAAACCGAGTTTGGTCGGCGTGGACAGGTAGGGAGTCACACTTGAGTCTGGTGGGCAGGATTTACACCTGCATCTCTCCGAGAGTTCAACCCTTATTGACAGTAATCTGCTGTCGGGCTGGTGAGGTTATTTACGGACTTGAAAACCGTGATTCACTCACAACGAATCGCACACAAAGTAGCCATGTTCCTCCCTCGACGCTTGGGACTGGCAAATCCCATTAAGTCATGATTTAAAAGCGGACTTAAACCCAATTAATTGGATAACGTAGAATATACAGTTCTACGCTGAGTCTGGTGAAGTCAGTTAACCGAATTACTCGGTTTCACTACGAATTACTTCGTTTTGCCTACTTCTCATCACAAAGGTGAATATGTTTTCTTGCTACCTCACTTTGATAGGGAGAAGTTACCGCTTTAGCCTGAGGTTTAGACTTATTCTTATATGTGGCAATTTGGCAACAACTCTATTATGGGGTCAAGTATTGTATTCTTCAATCGGTCTTACATAAAGACACGTAGCACAAAAAGCCGTAACTGCTTTTACCCGATTAATTGTCGGGAGCAAACTATATTACACTGTTTATTTGAAACATACAAAATCCTAGGTGGTGAGCCTGGGATTTTGTTTTGGGGTGTGATGGTGTTTCGCCCACTCTAGGCGATCGCTCTTTTGGAAAGAATTTATGATATATCTTCTTGATTCTTCTGTAAACTTTTATAAAGAATTAAGCGAGGGAACTCTTGTTACTACTTGGCAGATTGATAATGGCAAAAATACACTTAGATTGATTACAAATTGGTTAGAAGTAGAAAAATCAGAGGCTTATAGTGATGAAAGCTAAACTTTACGACAAAATAAAAACGTTGGTAAAAGTGCAAGCAGATTTTAGCGCTCGAGTTATTCCTGAAAATACTGTGGGTACTGTTGTAGAGTGCTACGAAAATCCTGAAGGATATGCAGTAGATATCGCCCTCTCTAATCAAGCGTTCGTGGGAGATTTGGAATATTTAAACGTCATTCTCAGTCCCAATCAATTTGTGCTTGTAGATACTGCTACACAACCAGTTAATGCCATTATTCAGTAGTTTTAGCGATCGGTTTGCTCAGATCCCAGACTTTTTAGAAAAGTCGGGGATCTTGCAGCCCCTCATCATTAATGCGATGAACCACTAAAATAGATAGCAAATTATTTTTTTGTATCTATTGTGACAATAGCCGACAGCCCAGGGGTCATTTTAGCCTCATAACCCCGAACGCTTTCTGGCTCAAACAGAATTTTCACGGGAATTCTTTGCTCATTTAAACTTCTTGTTGTATCACCTGTGGTATTTTCTCCTTTTAAAGGAGCAACTTTACCAAAAGCAGTGGGAGATATACTGTTTACCGTACCTCGAAATGTCTTACCGGGAAAAGCGATCATTCTAATATCTGCTTTTTGACCGGTTTGTATTTTTTCTAACTGAGTTTCCTTAAAATTCGCTATAATCCAAGGATTTGGTTCTACGACTGTAATCAGGGTTTGCCCTGCTTGTACTTGCTGCCCTACTTGGACGTTTTTTTGACTAACTTTACCAGCTACTAGGGCAGCTATGTTGGTGTAAGAGAGACGAAGCTGTGCTTGTTTAACCTCGGCTTCTTTTTGTGCGATCGCAGCTACTGCTGTTTTATACTGTTGTTGATTGATATCTCTTCGCCGATTGAGAGCTTGTGGCTGCGATTGGGCGTCACTATTTATAGGTACAGGTAACGGCACATAATTATTATCCGCAATGAGTTTGATATTTTCTTGTGCCAATGCGGCTTGCTGTTTAGCTAATTCTAGAGATGCTTTTGCCTGTATCAAGGATGCTTGATATTCACGGGGATCGATCTTCACCAACACAGTTCCCGGCGATACCATTTGATGAGCGTTAACTGCCACTTGAGTCACGATACCCGATACACGAGATGTAACAGGGTCAACATTGGCACTGACATAAGCATTATCCGTTTGCTGATATTTTTGACCGTACTGCCACCAGCGATATGTAAAAATTCCAGCAGCAACCGCCCCTGCAAATAACAAAGTCCCCAGTAAGACTTTAGGAAGCAGATAACGACGAGAGGGTGATGCGGGTTGAGCATCGCTACTTGAGTCCGCGACAACTAGACTCGTTTGTTCCTCCAAAGCAGTACCGGGCTGAGTTTGTTGAGAAGAATTGGAACTTTCCATAAACGACCCCGATTAAGGCAACGAACTTAGGAATAGTGGTATTTAAGAGAGCAGTCAATACATCAAAAGTAGGAGATTGGTCACTGGTCACTGGTCACTGGTCACTGGTCACTGGTCACTGGTCACTGGTCACTGGTTACTGATTACTGGTCACTGGTCACTGTGGTAGCATATATACCAAAAACCTTTGGCACGAAATATGTTGGGGGAAATATTAGATAGACGTTATCAAATTAAGCAAGTTTTAAGTGCTGGAGGTTTTGGTCAAACTTACCTTGCAGATGATACTAAACTGCCTGGAAATCCTCAGTGTGTTGTCAAGCAGTTAAAACCTAAATCTAATGACCCCAACACTTTGCAAGTCGCAAGACGCTTGTTTGCATCAGAAGCACAAGTGTTACAGCAACTGGGTAATCACGACCAAATTCCTAGACTTCTGGCTTATTTTGAGGAAAATCAAGAATTTTTCTTAGTTCAAGAATTTATTGACGGTCAATCCTTAAGTACAGAATTAACTTCTGGAAACTATTTCAGCGAATTAGATGTTATTAACCTGCTAAAAGGCATCCTCGAACCCCTTGCCTTTGTCCATCAGCGTCGTATTATCCATCGCGATATTAAACCAGCGAATTTAATTCGACGCAGCCAGGATGGCAAAATTGTTCTGATTGACTTTGGTGCAGTCAAAGAAATAGCTGTAACTCAAGTCAATGTTCGCGGACACACAACACCAACAGTCGCTATTGGGACTGCAGGCTATATGCCTAGCGAACAAACCAAAGGAAGCCCCAGATTAAGCAGTGATATTTATGCTGTGGGAATGATAGGTATTCAAGCCTTGACAGGCATTATGCCCCATAAACTGACTGAAGATCCCAATACAGGAGAAATTTCTTGGCGTCATCGCGCACAAGTCAGCCCAGCATTAGCAGATATTTTAGATAAAATGGTGCGTTATGATTTTCGACAGCGCTATCAGTCAGCCGAAGAAGCATTACAAGCACTGCAATATCAACAAAATTTTTCCCAAGATATCTCACCAACTATTATTCCCACGCGAACAACAGGATTACACGAACTCAGTTTGGAGTGGTTTGAAAACGGGCAAATCAGAACTCAAAAAATTCTCGAAAATCAACCCACAAAACAACCTGATGTTTTTCGCATTGGACGCGATCCGGCTGTGTGTGACCTAGTTTTGTCGGAACCAACAGTATCAAGACTGCACGTAGAAATCTTTTTTAAAACTCAGCACAGGTGCTTTTATTTGCGTTCGATGAACCCAAACAATCCACCAGCGATTGATGGACAATTTTTAATAACGGGAGAAGCCCTACTTCATCAAGGTACTATTCTACGATTGGGGCAAATGGAATTCCGAGTATCTACAGTATCCCTCAACCAATATCCACCAGGATATGTACCAAATCCACCTTCATCGCCGTATGTTCCACCACAACAACAAATACCCTCAACACGGCGACCCCCTGCAAGCAATCCTCAAGAACCACAACATTATCCACCACCATCAGTTCCACCTCAATATCGTCAAGAAATTCCTGCTGAACCTCCCCAGGTGCAACAGTCTTATTCTACTTCCATGCAAAATGTACGCCCGCACGTAGGATGGAAGTTTTGGCTGAAGTGGCTGTCTCTCAATCTTGTAGGTTTTATGTTAAGCGTTCCAGTTGGGATATTCATTTTCAAATTATTTTTCAACTCCTTACTCGCCCGCATAGCATTTGGTTTTATGCTGGGATTGTCCCAATGGGTTGCTTTGCAAGGAGTTGTGAATAAAGCTTGGGTATGGGGTTTGTTGACTGGTGGGGCTATTACTTTTTTGGGCAGGGTATTGTTGACGAACAGAGTTCTATTTGATACTTTCTTGGCCTGGTTAATTATTTTACCTTTGAGTGGGGGCATACTACTTTGGAGTTTGCGACGCGCAAATTTGTAACAATTTGCGCCGTAAATTATCTAACGCAGTACACGCACTAACATGACGAATCAAAGCTCGACCTCGCATTGCACCAAAACGATATTCAAAACTTTCTACTTCCTCATTAGGTCCTGCTAATCCGATATAAACCAAACCAACAGGCTTGGTTTCTGTACCGCCTGTCGGTCCTGCAATCCCTGTGATACTTAACCCCCAAGTTGTTGCAAGGTGCGATCGCACTCCCAATGCCATTTGCTCAGCTACAATAGAACTGACCGCTCCAAATTCTGCCAAATCTTTAGAATTTACACCCAAAATCCTCTCTTTAACAGAATTATCGTAAGAAATTACTCCACCCCAAAAGTACTCAGAACTGCCAGAAATCTCTGTTAACATTTGCCCTAACCCACCACCAGTACACGATTCCGCAACAGAAAGAGTTTGTCCAACACTCCGCAATAACTCTCCCACAACCGAAGCAAGGGTATCATTATCAGCACCGTAATAATCCAATCCTGCAATATCCTTAATCTGTTGCTCAACAGGTGCAATAAATTCTCGCGCTTGAACTTCTGAACTAGCCTTAGCAGAAACCCTTAACTTAACCTCTCCCCTAGCAGCATAAGGGGCGACTGTTGGATTTGGTAAATTGAGATAAGCCGCAACTTTTTCTGCCAAAGCTGATTCCGAAATCCCCCAAAACCTTAACATTCGACTGTAAATAATTTCTTTGCCCCAACCCTGACTCTTAAGATAAGCTACAGCAGTTTCTTCCCACATCCGTTGCATTTCACTAAATACACCGGGAAAAGTCAATATAGTTAGTCCCGTGCGGGGTTGCCAAATAATACCCGGTGCTGTCCCCGTAGGATTGAGTAAAATCTCTGCCCCTTGAGGTATCAAGGCTTGCTTGCGATTGCTAGGGGTCATAACTCGTCCGCGTTGAGCGTATTTCCGAGTTATCTCTTCAACGATCTCCGGACGTTCCACCAGAGGAGAATTAAAAAAAGCAGCGATGGTTTCACAGGTTAGATCGTCAGGTGTGGGACCCAAACCTCCCGTGAAAATCAGAATTTGCGCTCTCTGAGTAGCAATTTCTATAACTTGCTTTAACCTCTGTGAGTTATCTCCTACAACTGTTTGATAGAAATGAGGTATGCCCAATTTGGCTAACTGCTGTGCCAAATATTGAGCATTGCTGTTAAGAATATCTCCTAATAGCAGTTCGGTTCCAACACAAATAATTTCTGCGCTCATGCGATTAGGGATTGGGGAACTCGGGGCCCCCTCTGGGGATAAGGGGCAATGGGGATTGGGCATAGGGTATAAGGTATAGTTATTCTACCTTATTCTTCCTAGTCCCCAGCCCCTAGTCGCCAGTCCCCAACTAAGCTTGTCTCGCAATTCTCCATACTCTCCAAGTCGCGTAAATGAGCAACGAGGTAGTAGCACAAGTATAAATAATACCACTGGGGATACCAGCAAAAGCTAATGCTAAACTTCCAACCCACAAGGTTAAAGAGTAAATAAATAAAACTGTTAATCTATGAGATAAACCAGCCCGTAACAATCTATGGTGCAAATGACTCTTATCTGCTGTAAAAGGTGATTTACCACGGCGAAGTCGTGCCAAAATCACTGCTGACATATCTACAATTGGTACAGCTAGAATTAAAAATGGCAGCAATACTGCAGTAGCAGCAGTTTTTACTAGACCAACCACGCTCACTGCTGCTAGGGTGAATCCAATAAAATAAGCCCCGCCATCTCCCATAAAAATTTGTGCGGGGTTGAAGTTATAACGAAGAAATCCTAGTGTTGCACCAGCTATGGCAGCTGCTATTATGGCTGCAGCTGTTTGGTGCATAAACAAAGCAACGACGAGAATTACCAAAGCTGCTATTCCCGATACCCCTGCAGCTAATCCGTCTAAACCGTCAATCCAGTTAATTGCATTAACCATTCCTACCAACCACAGCAGTGTGATGGGTAAACTCAACCAACCAAGTTGAATTATTCCGCCTGTAGGAATGCTCAAAAAATCTATACTTACACCTGCTTTCCATGCACCCGCCGCAACAACCATTTGCATCATCAGCCTTGTCATGGGCGACAGGTTTAATAAATCATCTGCTAAACCAATTGTAAAAAATCCTACGCCGCCTAAAATTACTCCCCAGATTTGCCATTCTTTATCAGTTGATAGATTTCCAAATCCACCTAAAAGCCAGATAATTAGTAAGGAGGCGATCGCACCTGCAAAAATAGAAACTCCTCCCAGTCGTACCATTGGGCACTGATGAACTTTTCGGTCATTTGGTCTATCTAAGCGTCCGCTTTTAATGCCCATGTTTCTAACATCAGGTGTAGTCCAGAGAACGACTACAGCAGCAACAAGGAACGCAATCAGATGATATATCTGAACTTGCATCTGTATTTATTAATAGGTTAGGTTCTACATTTCAAAATCCACTATGGATTTCTTTACATTTATCTACTTCATCAACTGCTTCTTATCGACAGGGGATTTTTGTAAATCAGTGACCACCTGACCTCTCTCGTTCCCAGGCTCAGCCTGAGAATGAGTTCTGCGAGGCTCTGCCTCGCGCAAGTTCTCCAGACGACTTTCAAATAAAAAAGTCTCTAAAAATTTCTTGTGGTACGGGCGTCTCGCCCGTTAGCAACAGGGTAGGCGAGGACGCCTACCCCACAATCCAAGAGAATTTATTTCTTGGACATTCCTAATACTAGAGGCGGAGCCTCCTTAAAGGCATTCCCAGGCTGAGCCTGGGAACGAGGGAACGAGGGAAGGCATTCCCAGTTAGAGGCTCCGGATGGAGGGGGAAGATAATTAGCTCTTAATTTCCCAATCGCCAATCCCTAATCCCCAATTAAGCTAAAGCTGGTACGGGAATTTGTAGGTGCGGATACAAGGGAAAACGATCGCACAATGCTTTGACACGTCGCCGACAGTCTTCTGCAACTGGCTTGGAATCTGGATTTAACAAGCGATCGGCAATAATGTTACCAATCTCTGTAAAGTCTTCGACTCCCAAACCTCGCGTTGTCATAGCAGGAGAACCCAAACGCAAACCACTCGTTACAAATGGTGATTCTGGGTCAAAAGGCACTGTATTTTTATTGGCAGTTATATTGACTTCACTGACCAATTTATCTGCTTGTTTGCCAGTCAAACCAACGGAGCGTAAATCTATTAGTAGCAAATGATTATCAGTACCATCCGATACTAACTTTAATCCCCGTTTTTGTAGTTGATTTGCTAAGGCACGAGCATTTTCAATGACTTGGGCTGAGTATATTTTGAACTCAGGCTTTAAAGCTTCTCCAAACGCTACAGCTTTACCTGCAATTACGTGTTCCAGAGGTCCGCCTTGCGTACCAGGAAACACTGATTTGTCGAACTTCTTACCTAATTCTGCATCGCGAGTTAGGATGAGACCACCACGAGGACCGCGTAGGGTTTTATGAGTCGTTGTTGTTACAACATCGCAATAAGGAATTGGATTGGGATGATGACCAGTAACCACTAAACCAGCGATGTGGGCAATATCCGCTAGTAAATACGCTCCTACTTCATCCGCAATACTACGGAATCTCTCAAAATCAATAATACGAGGGTATGCAGAATAACCGCAAATCAAAAGCTTTGGACGCTCCCTAAGCGCCAGCTCTCGAATTTGGTCGAAGTCTAGTTGTTCTGTTTTTTTGTCAACGCCGTAGTGGTACGCTTGGAACCATTTCCCAGAAACATTCACAGGCGAACCGTGAGTTAGGTGTCCGCCATGAGACAAATCCATGCCCAAAAATTTATCCCCTGGTTCTAGCAGAGTCAAAAATACAGCAAAATTCGCCTGTGCGCCAGAATGAGGTTGTACGTTAGCACTCGCTGCACCAAACAATTGTTTGGCACGATCTATAGCTAGTTGCTCAACCTTGTCCACAAATTCACAACCACCGTAGTAACGTTTACCGGGTAGCCCTTCAGCATACTTGTTCGTTAAAACAGAACCTTGAGCCGCCAGTACAGCAGCTGAAGTAAAGTTTTCACTGGCTATGAGCTCTAAGTGATCCCTTTGGCGCTGTAGTTCGTGGTTAATTAACTCCGCGATCGCAGGATCGGAAGATGTCAGAAAATCTGAGTTAGTGAGAGTCACTTGTTGTCATCCTTAAGATAGAGATGTTGACACTGGAATTTTTTCAGCCACGCAAAGCACGTGTCTTATATCCAGCATATAAAGTCTACGTCAAAAATCACTGGTCACTGGTCACTGGTCACTGGTCACTGGTCACTGGTCACTAGTCAGGTGGTCACTGATTCCAGTTAATTAATGTATTATTTTTTACTACATCGCATAATTCCAGCATACAATAAATTTTTAAATTAGCTTAGTATCCCTCATTAGTCAGAATTTACAGGAGGTATTGGATGCTAATGATTATGATGGAAAACCAAATACTTGCTCCTCAACAAGTTTGTCAGTCCTGTTTGCTAGCTGATGGTAGCGGTCAACCTCGTTGGCGTCAGGGTCAACTTCGTTGCGGTCATGCTATTCGTAATACCAACGAACAGCAACCTGACCGGTACGAGTGTTTAATGGGTTTCCTAGTTGTTCGTGTTGAATAATCTGAGGTTTTACCAGAACCATTGGTGAACTGCGTTATTCTAGGGTCATGTAACTATTAAATTTTAACTATAGGAGAACGCACGATGGCTTGGCGCGGGTCTACCACGGTTTCAGATCGCTTGTTTGCTTGTTTACCTTATTTACTGCCTCTGATTGGTGCACTTGCATTCGGAATCTCTTTGTTTACAGAGTTTCCTGCACTGGCTGTACTGTTTTTGCCCCTACAGCCAGTGTTAACAATCTACGGTATTTTAGGACCATATGGCGAACTTATTATTTTCTTCTTGTTGTTCTTTTTAGTAGTTAGAAACGAAAGAATTGCTCACTTCATTCGTTTCAACACCATGCAAGCGTTACTTTTAGACATTGTTGCTTATTTGTGCGGTATACTTTTGGGACTCGTGGCACTTCCCGGTATCGCTTTTGCAGCACAAACCTTATCGACAACAATCTTTTTAGGCATAGTCGCAGCAGTTGTTTATTCTGTTGTTCAATCTTTGATGGGACGTTACGCAGAAATTCCTGCTATTTCTGATGCCGTTTATATGCAGGTTCGTTAGTTATTGACGGGTTTTGACTGTGTTTTCTAACCGTCCAATCCCCTCAATTTCTACTCGGATGCGATCGCCTGAATGTAATGGACTGACTCCTGGCGGTGTCCCTGTTAGCACGACATCCCCAGGTAGCAAGGTCATTACCTGACTAATGTAAGAGACAACAAAATCAGGGGGAAATACCATCTGGTCTATAGTAGCAGATTGGACGGGTTCCGCTTTCTCGTTCAAAAAAGTCTGTATTCGAGCACCAGGGCTTAACTCACGGACAATCCAAGGTCCAAGGGGACAAAAAGTGTCAAAACCTTTAGCCCGCGCCCACTGATTATCGCGTTTCTGCAAGTCTCTTGCTGTTACGTCATTGGCAATTGTGTAACCCCAAATTTTTGTTTGAGCTTCCTCTGGCGTACATTGAAAAGTCACATCACCAATGATGAGTGCTAATTCTCCCTCATAATCTACCCGTTGCGATTGAGGCGGATAATAGATGTCTTGTGAGGAAGCAATTATAGATGTTGGCGGCTTGAAAAAGAGCAAGGGTTCTTTTGGTACATCCGTTCCCATTTCTGCTGCATGTTCTGCATAGTTCTTCCCTACCGCTATAATTTTTGAGGGCGCACAGGGAGCAAGAATGTGGTAACTATCTGGTTCTAATACCAGATCGGTTGGCTGTCCATCAAGCCAAGGCGGAGCATCAAGTACCTGTACCTTCAAGGAGAGTTGTAACAAGCCGTAGTAAATTTGTCCTTTGGGATTTTGGACTCGCACGTAGCGTTGTGCCATAAAGTTAGTTAGTTCCTTATTCAGCAAATTGAACCGCCACCAGATGAAAAATTATAATGGCGATTTATGAAAGTACTATAATTAAAAACTGGTAAGATTATAAGGCTATAACGGAAGTGCATTCACTCCGCGTGGTTCAATCGGGTCGTTATCCAAATCTAAGGTTGCAGCTATCGAGTCAGAGATAACTTGGTTAGGCTTCATCTCAAAAATTTCCCGATTATAATCAAACAGTATCAATTACACCTTGCTGCTAATGGTGTTAATAAGTGCAGGATATGTTGAAAAACTACCTGTACCAATTCTCATCGGCAGCCATACAGCCCAAAAGGAGTTTAAAACAGTGGCAACAGCTTACGAGACAATGTACATCCTTCGTCCTGACTTGACAGACGAACAAGTAGAGCAAGCGATCGCAAAATACGAAAACTTGCTGCGGGAACAAGGAACTGAAGATATCCAAATTCAGAATCGTGGAAAGCGCCGTCTCGCCTACGAAATCGCAAGGCAAAGAGACGGAGTGTATATTCAAATGAACTACACCGCACCCGGTAATGCGATCGCTATTATGGAACGCGCTATGCGTTTGAGCGAAGAAGTCATTCGCTACTTGACCGTCAAGCAAGAAGTTCAAGAAGCAAAAGCCGAGCCTACAACAACTGCTGCATAGTGGTTAATGGTTAGTTGTTAGTTGTTAGTAGTATACATAGACTATAAAGCTTACGTCCCTACTAACCACTATCCACTAACCACCAACCACTAACAAAAAATCTATTGCCGATTCGTCTGGTAATGCTACATTAACTATTACTTGCCAAAATACGAATACTGTAGTAACAAATAAAGTAAAAAATATTTTTAATGGGAGCTGCAAGCACGGTGAGCCAAACTGATTCCACAATCCAAGCTCTCTCAGCTGAAGTGTCGAAACTGCGTCAAGAATTGCAGCTTCGAGATCAACTCGTGCAACAGCTGTCTCAAGAACTCTTTCGTCTAGTGAAGGGCAACACCAACTTTATGCCCCAAACAGAGGTGTCGGAGCGTCATCTGAGCCAGTTGCATGAATTGCGAGAGCAACTCCAAGCTGTTGAGCAGCAAGTAACGTTTTATCAAGAACAAATATCAACTCGTGATGTCGAGATATATCAATTACGGCAATCAGTACAAGAACTTACCGATCGCAGTCGTATGCTAGAGCAAGTGGTACAAGAATTGCCTCATATATACCGCCGGAAATTTGAAGAACGAATGGCTCCGGTTCGAGAAAAGGTGGCAATGCTTCAACAGGAAAACCGCCAATTACAAGCCGAACTTCAAAGTGTGAGCTATCGTTTAGCTTTAAAAACTCGTACAGCTAGTCATAGCGGTATAGATTTGCCGAATTTTCCACGTGCTGCATCTCCACAAAACAATATTTCACCCCAAAACGCTTGAGTCACCTGACCAGTGACTAGTGACCAGTGACCAGTGAGTTAAGTGATAACTTTTTCCCAGTTGCAGGAGATTATTGTTGTGCCAAACCATTAAGTTTTTGAGATTTGAAGAAGATAGAGTACACCCAGTTTAAAGAAATGTTATAGTTCGCCGAAAACTTTTCGCCTGACGCTAATATTTGTTTGGCATAACATATTACAACAAATGGTAATGGCTAATTGATGAAAGCTTGGAACAAATAGTGGTACTTTCATTGCTAAAGATTTACGCTGTAGACAAAAGTTACTTTAGCAAAGCAGTTTGTGGGAAAAAGTTATGAGGTTAATGAGCGTTAATTAAATCAGTTTGAACTATGAAGTAACCTATCTGTTATGGATTCATTGAGAGAATCTTCAGAATTGGATAGGAAAAATAATCTCCTGCAAAATACAAGCAAGCACCACTAATAATATTTGCGATTGCGTTTTAAATCTTTAGTTTGCTACAGCTAGACTCTTCTCACTAGTATCCATAAAAATGTCTTCGTAAGAGCTAAAAATTTCAAACACAGAATCCAATTGAGTCAGTTCTAGTATCAATCTGACAGGAGGTTGTACGTTACAAATAACTAAGCGACAACCACTTTGACGAGCAACTTTTAATCCTTTAACTAAGGAAACTAGTCCGGAACTATCCATAAAATCAACCTTAGCTAGGTCAATAACCCAGAGTTGGTTACATTGAGCAACCACTGCAGTCATTTTTTCGCTAAGAGCCATTCCTCCTTGCAAATCTATGCGTCCTTCAGGTTTGAACAGGATTACTTGACAGTCTGTTGTGATAGTCATGAATTTCACTGGGTAGTTGAAACATTGTACGAAAACAAAAAACAGACATAGACACCGTTTTATTTTTAACCATTAAAAATGCTGCTTTCTTAACCAATTACTTGGGAAATAGCAGCGATATGGTCAAGACTGATATCTTCAGTATCCATGTCGTATAATTTGTCCTAACTTTCCCCAATATAGGCATAACTATTTGTGGATTTCAGTATCAACCATGTCTTTTACATAATTTTTACATATTTTTCGTCTTTTTGTAAAGTTTTTATTAAAAATTTTTATACCTACGTATAAAATGACATAGATATGGTAGAAAAAAGGAAAAAAATTGTTAGTAGATAATGGCACATTAAACTGAGTAAATTTGTTGACACATGGCATAAAAACGAGTCAACATAAAGGAGAAAGTAAAAAATTGTAAAGACGGCGGTGCTGGATGTCTCTTGAATTCATATCACTAGAAAACATCCAGAAGGTTGCCCACGAGTATGGCTATTGGGCAATTTTTTTGGGAATTTTGTTAGAAAATTTAGGGATACCCCTCCCTGGCGAAACTGTGACCCTAGTGGGTGGTTTTTTAGCTGGAAGTAAGGAACTAAATTACTGGCTAGTTCTCAGCGCCGCTGTAGCAGGTGCTGCTATTGGAGGTACTTGCGGTTACTGGATAGGTAGAATTGGTGGCTGGTCTCTACTTGTCA
The DNA here is from genome assembly GCF_045865695.1 of Scytonema hankhaensis NUACC26. NCBI lineage: Bacteria > Bacillati > Cyanobacteriota > Cyanophyceae > Nostocales > Scytonemataceae > Scytonema > Scytonema hankhaensis. The sequence continues at coordinate 26,096 of NZ_BAACAP010000250.1, read as the reverse complement.
GGCTAGCTAGCATATTCAGAATTTCAGAAACAAGAATATTGACGATAAAAGACCAGTTTAGTGAAAATGCTGTCAAGGCAGTGTTTTTTGGACGCTTTTTTGCATTGCTAAGAATTTTTGCAGCACCTCTAGCAGGTATAGCAGAAATGCCCTTTGGAAAATTCTTTTTGTGCAATTTAGCAGGAGCACTTGCTTGGGCTAGCGTCATGGTAACACTGGCTTTTTTTGCTGGGAAAATAGTCTCCTTGGAACAACTTGTAGCTTGGGTAAGCCAGTTTGCGATCGCAGCGTTGCTCATTCTAGTAGCTGTAATTGCCATTCCCCTGTGGTTAGAATCGCGGAAAGTGAAGGAAATGAGCAATGAAGAGTAAAAATTAAGCAGATTAAACAGAAAATTCTCTACTTACCTATAATTCTCTAAGCCCTGTCTTATGACAGAAGTAGAATCTCTTGTTTATGCATCAACATATAAGGCATCTCAGCAGTTTGGTACACCTGCATCAATATGCCTCGATATCATGTTCGATCGCTCCCTTTCCACTCTAAAATTCCACTCACTTTGTAGGGTGGGCAGTGTCCACCTTACCTGTTTAGGTAATCATAAGAGCACTCCCAGGGAGTAATAACCGAGCGATATAGTTTGTTCGTAGTAGTGTACTCGTACCTTCGCCGTTATGTGTGCCGTTGGCATTGACAGCTATCGAACAACCTTGTAAGAGGTTCATCCGAACAAGATATTGGGGGAATGTTGATAGGGAAGATCGGACTAACGAGCGATCGTAGTATTATAAAGACGGCAAAGCGTATGCCAAGACGAATTCAAGATTCCATTATCGTAATTACAGGGGCGTCCAGTGGAATTGGACGTGCCACTGCCTTAAAATTTGCTCAACAAGGTGGAACTCTAGTGCTAGCAGCACGACGGGAAGCTGCATTACAAGAGGTAGCAGTTGCTTGCGAACAGATTGGCGGCAAAGCTGTTGTCGTGCCAACTGATGTTACAAACGAAGCCGCAGTTCAAAACTTGGCAAGGCAAACCGTTGAAATGTTTGGACGTTTGGATGTATGGGTAAACAATGCAGCAGTAACACTGTTTGCCCGATTTGAGGAAGCCCCATCTGATGTATTTCGTCGGGTGATTGAGACAAATTTATTCGGTTACATTCATGGGGCTCGTGCTGCCCTACCCCAATTTCGAGAACAAGGAAGCGGCATTTTGATTAATGTAGCATCAATTGTGGGATTGGGAGGTCAACCCTACACAAGTGCCTATGTTATTTCTAAACATGGTATTCGAGCAATGGCAGAGTGTCTTCGCATGGAGTTGCATTTAGATAAAGCATCGGATATTCATGTTTGTACCGTACTTCCTGCAACAATCGACACACCTCTATTTCAACAAGCTGCTAACTATACTGGACGTGCGCCTAAAGCAATGGACCCGGTTTACTCGGCTGAGCAAGTAGCTGAGACTATTACAAATCTAGTACGCCACCCACAGCGAGAAGTCATTGTAGGTGCTATTGGATACGTGATGGGACTTCAAAGTACCCTCACGCCAGATTTATACGAACAGACGATGGCGCAACAGGTAGACCAAAATCACCTCCAGAAAAAGCCAGCTGCCCCTACAGAGGGTAACCTCTTCGAGCCAATGCCAGAGTATACCAATGTAAGTGGCAACTGGAAGCACACAGGGGAGTTAAGCGGCTTGCTGCCTTGGATGTAGTGGTAAGAAATTAGGGTTTTGGCGGAATCCCGCAACAGACGTGCTAATGGCATTGCTAAATGCTAACAACCAATAACTAAAAATAAATTGAATGAAATCCCCTTTCTACAGTCAAGTCTTGAATTCTTTGACTGCTCGATTACGATTTGCTCCTCCATACACGGCAAACTTTGACTCAGCCACTGGGCTACTCCGTGCTACAGCGGCTTACTTGCGTGGAGAGGACTTTCCTGGAGTGGGAATGCAATCTCCGGCGGTAGAACCACTGGCACTGCTAATCAACCAAATGCCGCAATCTGTGCGCGAGTTCCTTTATGCTAGTGGTGCTAATGAGGCAATTGCGCCCGAGCGGTTGTCAGATGTGCGTTCGGAAGCAATCGCGCAATGGATTGTAAATGAATATCCGCAACAACAGTACCCCGCCGTGGCTATCGGCTCTTCTAGCGGAGCACTAGTACATCTATGTGCAGCATTAGGAATGCCGTGGTTGCCTCAGACGACGCTCATTCCGGTACGCCATCCAATGAGTATTCATCCCGACTCTCCTTCCGAAGTGCTGGAGTGGAGCAAGCCATATGCAGATGCACTTTTGGCAGCCAATCCAGATCTGAAGCTCCACCATATGTTCGATCCAAATGCCGATCGCTTGATGGTGCAGTCAATGACCTACTTTCGGGTGAAGTGGTTACGTTTAAGCGAAGCTTATAAGCAATTTTTGGAACAGTCTCTACCACCCGGAGGCACAATCTTTATTATAGAATGTCAGCGCCAAAATCCAACAACGCAAGTGAGCGATCGCCACATCTTCCAGTTTGGCGGCTTGGGTGGCGTGACACCAGAGGAGTTTCTTGAGGGCGGCGAAGTCGTTGCCAAATTTCTGGAGCATTACCAATCGCCTTATCGCCAATGGAAAGCACCATTACCAGATGGAAATCGACCGGAATCCGAATGGGGGTTTGAGCCAGCGCTAGGTCATGATATTGAAAGCTTTGCCAAGATGCGTGGCTACAAGGTTCGGCGCATTGTCTTTCAAGAACCCGAACATCTCAGTCCTTTTGTAGCCCAGTTGTATCACTGGTGGTACAAACAGCGTCAGATCGAGGCAAATCGGCTTTTAGTGGAGTCATTTATTCAGCTAGAACCAATGTGGACATTACGCACTGGCTCTGTGCCTTTCTGGGTGAAATTCAACATGGAACCCTCATTTCAATGGCTGGAACATTATTTGGATAACAACGCTCCCTACGATGAGATCTACATGATGCTGTTTTCAAACGGGGTAGATTCAATTCGCTTGGTACCAATCGAGCGTTGGCAAACTTTATTGAAACGAGCACGCCAACGGGGTAGTTTTATTGGGGTACAACCAGATAAATATCCACGCGACTTTGCCACTATTATTCGTTATTATACAGAGTTACCGCGAACAATTAAGGCACGCTATCCACTCCCTGGAGCGCTGACTTTGGAGCAGTTCGACCGATGGATTCGTGAGGTGGGCGATCGCTTTCCCGTCCATTTTCTTGAATAGCAGCGATTTTCTCCACTTGCATAAAATACATAATCTGTAGCAATCCTATCTGATTTGTGAAAAAATCTAGGTACTGTGGGGTGGGGCGATGCCCACCGTTTGCCGTTGGTGGGCATCGCCCCACCCTACAATCGTAGGTAATCATAAGAGCGAGAAGGGAATAGCTACAACAAATCATTTATAAGTTAAGTTAATCAAAACCTGAACGCGAGTCAATTTAACATGGATATAAAAAATGGTTTTGTGGGTGCTGTAGGAAACACACCACTTATTCGACTGAACAGCTTTTGTGAAGAAACTGGTTGCGAAATCTTGGGTAAAGCAGAATTTCTTAATCCTGGTGGTTCCGTCAAAGATAGAGCCGCATTATACATCATTAAAGATGCTGAAGAAAAAGGATTAATTCAACCTGGTGGTACGGTAGTAGAAGGCACAGCAGGTAATACGGGTATTGGACTAGTACATATTTGTAACGCCAAGGGCTACAAATGCCTCATTATCATTCCTGACACTCAGTCCCAAGAAAAGATGGATGCTTTGCGGGCATTAGGTGCAGAAGTTCGTCCTGTTCCCGCAGTACCCTATAAAGATCCGAACAATTACGTTAAACTTTCTGGCAGAATAGCCTCTGAGATGGAAAATGCTATTTGGGCAAATCAGTTTGACAATTTAGCAAATCGCCGCGCTCATTATGAAACCACAGGTCCAGAAATTTGGTCGCAAACAGACGGCAAAATTGATGCTTGGGTATCCGCAACAGGGACTGGAGGAACCTTTGCTGGGGTGTCAATGTATTTAAAAGAAAAAAATCCAGCCATCAAGTGTGTTGTAGCCGATCCAATGGGAAGTGGATTGTACAGCTATATCAAGACAGGTGAAATCAAGATTGAAGGAAATTCAATTACAGAAGGAATTGGGAACAGTCGCATCACTGCTAACATGGAAGGCGCACCAGCTGATGATGCGATTCAAGTTGACGACAAAGAAGCCCTCAGAGTTGTTTATCAATTGTTGCGAAAAGATGGAATATTTATGGGGGGTTCCACAGGTATTAACGTTGGTGCTGCCGTTGCTTTAGCTAAACAGATGGGACCTGGGCATACTATTGTCACCATTTTATGTGATAGCGGTTCTCGCTACCAATCACGAATTTTTAACCCTGAATGGTTAGAATCTAAGGGGTTAGGGATTGGGGATTAGGGATTAGGGATTGGGGACTGGGGACTGGGGACTGGGGACTAGTACAAATGACAAATGACAAATGACAAATGACAAATGACAAACCAGTAACCCCAGAATCCGATTCTTCCAAAAGTATCCGCGTTTGCCAAAATCGGACTTGTCGCAAGCAGGGTGCTGCAAAAGTCTTAGCCGCCTTTGAAGCACAGTCAGTCCCTGGAGTAACAGTATCGGGTTGTGGCTGTTTGGGACAATGTGGCAATGGACCGATAGTTTTGGTATTGCCTGAAAGAATTTGGTATCGTGGTGTTCGTCCCAACGAAGTACCTCTACTGGTAGAACAGCACCTACAAAGTGTAAAAGAGTGACACCAATGCTCTATTATCGATGTTATCGACGTATTAAGTAGTTAGTGGTTAGTAGGGGCGCAAGGCATTGCACCCGTACAGTAGTTAAAATAACTAGCCGCTAACAACTAGCAGCTAACCACTAACTCCTTTCAATGAATATTCAGCAAATTCGCCAGTCTTTGAGACTCAAGTGGGTGAATTACTACTACAAAAATCGTTCGTGGCTTGTAAAAGTACGAGTGTGGGGAACGTATGACGGATTGCGTCGCCCCTCCTCTAGTTTTATTTTGGCAACTCTGTCTATTTTAGAACCCCAACTCGAGCAACTTCTTCCTTTTCTTGTAGAACTGAATAACGATCCAGATGAAATTGTGTCAGCTTTGGGTCTTAACTTTAACCCTGAAGAGCATTCATATTTATTGAATGGATCTGAAGTATCTCACCAGGTTTCCAATATTTTTTTACAAGAAAATTTGCTCAACGGAATATCTTCAAACTCCAGTACCGCTACTACTGAAGTAGAACGTAAAAATCAATCTGTGACTTCCAGTGAAGTAACGACTGGAACATTATATGAGGATAATTCTTTAACTTCTAATGGAATTGCCATCAAAGAGGAAAGTCAGAACCAGTCTTTATCATTAGGAAATTCTTGTGTTTCTCCTAACGTAGAAAGTGAAAGCGAGACAGTAGAGCCAGTTGCAGTTGCGACTCTTCCTGTCGAAACTAACAATATATCTATTCCATGGTTTTCCTATTTTTCCCAGGAGGTGACGCTTCAAGGCAAATTTTTTCGGTCTCTTGACATCTCCACAGAATTGGAAATTAAAAAAAATTGTACAATTCCTATTGCAGTTGCTACGTCTGAGCGGACAAGCAATAGTACTTATATATCAAATAATGTACTTTTTGATAAAGAAGGGCAAAGAAATTGCGAATCACACTTTGTCATGGATAACAATGCGGAAAGAAAAAGCCCGTTCGTAACAATACCCCAGGAAGATTGTCACAAACAAGAGAATTTATTGCCGAAAAGGCAACTGTGTCATCTAGCCAATTGGGTAGATGATTTTTGCCAAGGCAAGGAATGGAGTGCAGAAGAGCTCAATCCGAAATTGTGAAATGGATGTAAACGTTGCAATTGTTGGTGCAGGTATTTCCGGTTTAAGTGCGGCTTGGGAACTGCACAAATTAGGTATTGAATCTTTAGTTGTATTAGAAGCCAATTCGCGAGTTGGCGGGCGGACTCTCAATTATCCTCTGAAATCAGGAGGTTATGTCGAACAAGGCGGGACTTGGGTGGGACCGACTCAAACAGCTTTACTTGCGTTGGCTGAAGAGATGGGCATAACCACGAAGAGAGGAAAGTTTGAAGGTCAAACACTTTATGGCTTTCGGCAAAAATGGACAATGCTCGAAGCGTCTCCAACATTTGAATCGGAGATTGCTCAACAAGATTTTGCTCGCGCAATGGCAAAGTTTGAAGCTTTATGCTTGACAGTTCCGGTAAAAACCCCTTGGAAGTCTCCTGATGCGGAAGCATTAGATTCGATCGCAATGGGTGCTTGGATTGAGCAAAATACAACAACTGATGAAGCAAAAGCTTGGTTTGAGGGATGCGTGCGCCAAATTTTAAGTGGCGATCCGAATCAAGTTTCCTTTTTGTGGATGCTGCATTTTGTCCATACAGCAGGATTTTACGATCTTCTAGAAACAGCCGAGGAGTTTTGCTTAGTTGGAGGGACGCAACAAATCTCCTTGAATATTGCAGAACGTTTGGGAAACAGGGTTGTGCTTAATGCGCCCGTGACAGAAATATCAGGTTATGATGGTTCTGTTGTTCAACTGATTTCAGAGTATGGAGTTATCCGCGCTCAACAAGTTATTGTGGCAATGATGCCCAAGAGTATAGCCGGTCTTAAATTTCATCCTCCCCTACCTCCTATACACCGCCAACTTATAGAAGGGTGGAAGACAATGAGTTGGATAAAAATCCATGCTGTTTACGAACAACCTTTTTGGCAGGAAAAAATTTCCACTGGTCATTTTCTCAGTATTGATACCAAAATTGAGGCGATTGATATTTCACCAGAAAATGGCAGCAAAGGAGTGATTGTTGGATTGCTAGCTCCCGATTATTCCAAATTACCAGAGTCAGAACGTAAAGAAATTTTCTTGGCATTTCTTAGACAAACTTTTGGTGAGGCTGCACAACAACCTTTAGAATTGGTACAGTTTGATTGGAACGACCAACCTTGGATTGGTGGATGTATTTCGGCGCTACCACCTGGTTTGCTAACTACAGTCGGTTCTGCCCTCAACAGTCCTGCAGGGCGAATTCATTGGGCAGGTACAGAACGTTCTAGTATTTGGGTTAACTATATTGAGGGTGCTATTCGGGCTGGACAAAAAGCTGCTCGTGATGTTGTTGCTTTATTGTAGAAATAACTTTCTTGTGGAAAAAATAACCTTCTTGTGGTAAGAATAACCTTCTTGTGGAAAAAATAACCTTCTTGTGGAAAAAATAACCTTCTTGTGGAAAAAATAACCTTCTTGTGGAACGGGCGTCCCGCCCGTTAGCGAGAGGGCAGGCGAGGACGCCTACCCCACAATCCGGAAGAATTTACTTCTCGTACACATCTGAATCCGGATACTCATAAGAAATAAAAGGCACTTCAACTATTTCACCTTCGACATCTCCTACAAAAACTTTTAACCCTGCACCACCAGCTTTAGTGCGAATGTAACCCAGTCCAAAATGACCATCAAGAGTTTCTGTGTAACTTGTTAGCTTACCAACTTTTTCATCTCCAATAGTAATCGGACTTCCCAATTCAACGGGGGCGGTGAGACGTATACCCCAAAGGTGCTGTTTGACGCCTTTGTAGGTGTTTAAGCGGGTAATGGTTTCTTGTCCTATATAGCAACCTTTGTTCAGAGAAATGGTTTGCCACAATCCTACTTCTAGGGGATTGTAGTCTTCAGTAAGTTCTCGGTCTGGTTCCGGTCGTCCTTGCAATATTCGTAACATATCCCAAGCGCGATCGCTTAACGATACTGCCCCATTTTCAACCAGTTGATTCCAAACTTTTTCTTTTTCAGCAATTGGCAGAGTTAAAGTATAGCCAGGAGAAGCCAAACCACTTCCAACAGCAACTAGAATACTCTTGTCTTCTTGACCAGCAATAGGGATGAGCAGATGAGTTCCGTAAGGTTGACCAATAATAGCCCCAGCTCCTAATTTCTCGATCGCAGGATCGCTCCCCGGTCCAAGGACACTGAAGGTAGCAGTTTCATTAGTTACATCTGTTAATTGCACCTTATCAGCAAAGAAGATGTAGCGATCCAACCATTGCATCAAAAATTCTCGGCGATTTGGTGAAACGAGTAGTAAGACTGCATCATCTTGAATATAAGCTGTTACTAAATCGAGGGTGCGAGCGGTAGAATTTACAAAAACTGTGTCGCATCCTTGACCGGGTTTGAGCTGCTGAATATTGTTAGTGCTTTGATTGTGCAAAAAACGAAGGCGGTCATCATCAGAAATTTTTATGCGTCCCCATGAAGTGCGATCGTACACTACAAGCCCTTCTTGCACGGCTTTGATAGCTGCTGCATCATTGACATCAATTGCAGATGTAGCCATAGTGATGAAAAGTCCCGCTTTCTCACGTTTTTGTCATGAAAATCTTATCAGATCTGAGTTTTCCAGTTCAATAGTCGCAGCGAGCGCCTGATAGATTCGATTGAGCCAACTAGTAAGTAGTGAATATACAATTCTATTAGAAAGGATGGCAGAGTAAGGTCGTTCAGTTTGCGAAAATTCAACCCCTATTGCTAAGCATAAGTAGTTGCAAATTTATAGAGTAGCTCACTACAAATTTATAAAAACTGAATACTATTGAGATTTTTTATATAATAATTTCAAATCATTTGGTCAAAACTTTATTTTAAAAATAAATATATATCAAAAGGTAGATGTAAAAAATAACATCTACCCCGATGAAATACCTTCTTCACTTCAGATAACGCCAAAACACCAACTGTCATTAGCTTGTGGTTAATTATTAAGAAAATTCTTAATCACATTTGCGTAAAAAAAATATAAATTATAAATGTAAACTACTTAATTTCTCAGGAATTTTACATAGTAACCCGTTACGATAGCGCTGAATAGCAATTTAAGACGTAACTGGTTATACAGTATTTTATTTAGTGAAAAAAGAGAAAACTAAAATTTGAATATCTTTATATTAGGGGGCAACAAAATAAGCTTTGTGTCAAGTATCTTAAGGATGGCTTCTATAAATTATCGGTAGAAGTATTACCTAGATGGGTAATAGTAAAGTAAGATTTTACTAATTTCTTTTGGTAAAAAACAAGACATTCTTATCTTATTAACTTAGATAGGAACATAGATAATGAAAAAATAGTCCGTAGCTTAGTGTTCCCAATACAGAAAAGGAAATTTTTTTATTAAGAAAATTTTCTGAATGACTTGTAGTGTCGTTTGTTTAAGTGCCATGTCGCACTCATAACACTCCTATTTAAATTGTCTCACAAAGGTCAAGCAATTTGCAATCAAGCTGAGAACATAGAGGGCAAATCATGAACGGTATCAATAAAAATAGCACCGCTCTTTCACCAGCGAAAAAGACACAAACAAAGCTAGAGTATCAACATAATAATGCAGATTCTAACCCACAACAAACTATTACTAAAAAAACCGATCGAGAATCAGCGCCTCTCTCTTTTAGTCAGCAACGGTTGTGGTTTTTGACTCAGTTGGAGCAGAATCATTCTGCATATCATATTGTGAGAGCATTCCAGTTACATGGAAATCTCAATGTGTCAGTACTGCAACAGACTTTAGATACTATTGTTGGTCACCACGAAGCTTTACGGACTAAGTTCATAGCACAAGATGGTAATCCTCGACAGGTCATTACTGAACCTCGTTCCGTGGAATTCAAGGTTATAGATCTGAAGAACGTTCCAGAAAGAAATGACACAAGCTTTATACAGAATTTGCTCCAGAAAGAGGCGCACCGCCCCTTCAATTTGACATCAGATTTGATGTTACGCGCCTGTTTGATACAACGATCGCCACAAGAACACATCTTGCTATTAGTCATGCATCAGATAGTTGCTGATGATTGGTCAATGAGTGTTCTTTTAGAGCAGTTGGCAAAACTCTACGAAGCCTTCTCGAACAAAAAGCCCAATCCATTATCAGACTTAGCCATCCACTATGTTGATTTTGCGATTTGGCAAAGACAATGGCTTTCAGATGAAGTTCTAGAAAAACAACTGAATTATTGGCAACAGCAGCTAGCAGGTGCAGTCCCTGTATTGGAATTACCTACAGATAGACCGCGACCACCTGTCCAGACATACCAAGGCGCAAGAGAAGCTTTTGTACTTCCCCAGAAATTATCACAAGCACTTGCTAAACTCTCACAACGAGAGGGTGTAACGCTTTTCATGACATTGCTAGCAGCGTTCCAAACTCTGCTGTATCGCTATACTAAACAACACGATATTTTGGTGGGTTCTCCAGTTGCGGGTCGCAATTTACCAGAAATTGAGAATTCAATTGGATGTTTTGTCAATACTTTAGTGTTACGCACCGATATGTCGGGTAACCCTAGTTTTCGAGAACTTTTGCAGAGGGTGCGCTCAGTGGCAATGTCCGCTTATACTAATCAAGATTTGCCCATTGATAAACTTATAGATGAACTTCAACCAGAGCGATCGCTTTCCTATCATCCTCTGTTCCAGGTGATGTTTACCTTACAGAACACATCAAAGCAAACATTGGATTTACCTGGGATTGTCTCAACTCCTTTTGCGTGGGAAAACATAGCCTCTAGATTTGATTTAACTCTCTCCATTGCTGAGACAGAACAGGAATTGAGAGGATTGTGGGAATACAATACAGATCTATTTGAGGCTCCTACAATTCAACGCATGAGCGGACATTTCCAAATGTTGCTAGAGGGAATTGTTGCCAATCCAGAGCAGCCTTTGAGCGAATTGCCACTGCTAACAGCAGCCGAACGCCATCAATTACTTGTTGAATGGAATAATAATCGGGCAGACTACTCTCAAGAACAGTGCATACACAAGTTGTTTGAACAAAGAGTAGAGCAAAACCCAAATGCGCGAGCTCTAGTGTTTGAAAACGAGCAACTCACTTACCAAGAGTTAAATAATCGAGCAAACAAGTTAGCACGCTACTTGAGAACTTTGGGTGTGGGACCAGAGGTATTGGTTAGCATTTATGTGGAACGTTCTCTAGAAATGGTCGTGGGACTGCTAGGAATTTTAAAAGCCGGTGGAGCTTATGTGCCTTTAGACCCTTCATATCCTAAAGAACGTTTGGCTTTCATGCTGGAAAATTCTCAGCCGTTAGTGTTATTGACTCAGGAAAGTTTGAAGACAGAAATAAGCGAATTTACAGAAACAATAGTGTGTTTTGATACTGATTCTTCAGTCATTGCTCAACAATCGGAAGAAAATTTAAACCAAACAGCAGTACCTGTAAACCTAGCCTACGTTATTTATACTTCTGGCTCAACTGGAAAACCAAAGGGCGTCCAAGTCACACACGCCAATTTGTGTCATTATGCACAAGCAATGGGTAACGCACTCTGTATTACAGCAGAAGATGTCTATCTTCATACAGCATCCATTGCGTTTTCTTCTTCTGTTAGACAGTTAATGGTACCTCTAGCTCGAGGTGCAACTGTTAAAATTGCAACACCAGAACAAAGAAAAGACCCAAGAGCGCTTTTTGAGGGAATTAAACAACATGATGTCACAGCGATCGATATAGTTCCCTCTTACTGGCGCAACTGCATTCACGCATTAAATAACCTCAACCCAGAACAACGAGAATTTTTACTGGACAATAAATTACGCCTCATCGTGTCTGCAAGCGAACCCCTACTCTCTGATATTCCTACAGAGTGGAAGTTTGGTTTCCAGCATGGCGCACGATTAATTAATATGTTTGGTCAAACAGAAACCTGTGGGATTGTCGCGACATACCCAATTCCAGAGCAACAGGACGAGCGCGTCAAAATTGTTCCTCTTGGGCGTCCAATTGCCAATACACAAATTTATTTGCTAGACGAACATATGCAACCAGTTCCCATTGGTGTCCCAGGGGAACTGCATATCGGGGGCTTGGGATTAGCGCGAGGCTATCTTAACCGACCAGAACTGACCGAGGAAAAATTTATCCCCGACCCCTTTAGTCAAAAAGAAGGAGCACGTCTTTACAAAACGGGAGATTTAGCGCGTTACTTAGCAGATGGTAATATTGAATTCATTGGACGTCAAGATTACCAAGTAAAAATACGTGGTTTTCGGATAGAATTAGGTGAGGTAGAAGCTGTCTTAAACCAACACCCTAGCGTAGTTCAGACAGCAGTTATGGCATGCGTTGATGCTCTGGGTGATAAACGTTTGGTAGCTTATGTTGTGCCAAATCAAGAACTCGAACCCGTCACAAGTGACTTACGCGGCTTTTTGAAAGAAAAGTTACCCGAGTACATGGTACCGTCAGCTTTTGTGTTACTCGAAGCGCTACCTCTTACTCCTAGTGGAAAAGTTAATCGGGCTGCTCTTCCAGCATACGACTTCTCAAAACTAGATTTAGAAGCAAACTTTGTGGCTCCGCGAGATGAGTTAGAACAACAAATAGCACAAATTTGGGAAGAAGTTTTACACCGCCAACCCATTGGTATTCGAGATAATTTTTTTGATTTGGGAGGGCATTCCTTACTAGCAGTTCACGTATTTGCTCAGATAGAACAGAAATTTGGCAAAAAACTCCCTCTAGCCACTCTCTTTCAATCGGGTACTGTAGAAGCTCTTGCTATTATGCTTCGTTTTCAAGAAGAAAAAGCAGGTGTTACTTCAGAAAATGAAACAGAAACATTTTGGTCATCTCTGGTCAAAATTCAACCTTATGGTTCTAAACCTCCTTTATTCTTAGCCCATGCTCTTGGTGGAGAAACTCTGTGTTATCGAACGTTAGCTATGCATTTAGGAAGGGAGCGACCAGTTTATGGGTTGCAACCACAAGGGCTAGATGAAAAACAACCCCTGTTGACTTCTGTTGAAGACATGGCAGCCCTTTACATCAAAGAAATTCAGACGGTACAGCCCAAAGGTCCGTATTACTTGGGAGGTTATTCCTTTGGAGGTGCGATCGCTTTCGAGATGGCTCAGCAACTTTACAAGCAAGGTGAAACAGTGGCAATTCTTGCTATTCTTGATACCATTCGTCCGGGATGCGATCGCCGATTATCTTTCCGCCACCGCATTCTCGAACATATAGAGAATTTTTCTCAACAGGGAGTGAATTATTTACAATACAAGCTTGTCGGTTGGCGCGAGTGGATCGGGTTCCATATCCAATACCAGTATAAGAAGTTAATGGGCATTCCCGAACCTGTGACTAAGGATGACAAATACTTAGAAATTATGGATACCAACGCTAAAGCTCTCAATCAATATACTTTCCAAACTTATCCCGGTCAAATGACCCTCATGCGGACTTCTGATAAAGATCGAGACGACGCCACGGGTATGCTGTACGATCCGTTGTTTGGTTGGGGTGATTTGGTACGGGGAGGAATCGATGTCCAGCATATTCCTGGTTCTCACTATACCTTGTTGGAAGAACCTCATGTTCGGGTACTAGCAGAGAAATTAAAAAACTGTTTAGAAAATTCATAATTTTTAAAGGGAGTAGGGTGGGCAATGCCCACCATTCGATATTGGTAGGCAATGCCCACCCTACTTCGACTTTTTCATTGTGATTGCCTCACTCTTTCTTACAGGAGGCGGAGCCTCCCGTAAGGCATTCCCAGCCAGAGGCTAGGAACGAGAGAAGTGCTAGTTCCTAGTTCCCAATCGCCAATCGCCAATTGCCAATCGTCAATCCCCATTGCCCCTTATCCCCAGAGGGGGCCCCGAGTTCCCCAATCCCCAATCTACTCCGGTAAACTTGCAAACACCTCTTCAACGACCTGTTTTGTCTTATTTTCTAAAACTTGCCAGTCTACATCACCCGTTTCATCGATTAAACTAGTATCTATCTCAACGTTTTCACTGACTGGTGTGTAGTAGCGAAAACAAACTCGGTAACAGAGTTCCCACAAATCAATACTGACCTGTTGCTCTTGACGCTTTAGGCATAAATGATATCCTGGATGGGGCATGGGTAGAACGGAAAGAGTTTCTCTGATTTCCAAGGCTTGCTCTGGTGTTGCAGCTTCCAGGTCTTGCAGGAGCTTAGTCACTATAGCTTGAGTCTCATCGGTAGTGCCAGTCGGCCAAATCAAGACATCCTGATAAGTTCCTGTCCAAGAAGATACATCAAGCAGCTTGCGAATATTATCGACAACTCGAATAAAAGCTGGTTGCATGAGGATTTCTGCTTGCTGCCATGCTACTGAATCGTTTATTTTAGGTGGCATTGGAATTCACAAAGGTTATTGAAAGAAAAATTAACAACGTGTATTTATTAGAAAACTGCGTTTTACATCCAAATCTTTTCCCAAGATAGCGGATTTTATCCAGGAATATTTGGAGATATTTATTACGCTCTTTTAATCGGGTGTGAACACTGGGGAGTGAAAATGATAGGCAAGTTACTAGATTACCGTTACCAAATCATTAAAGTCCTTGCTACAGGAGGCTTTGGTGAAACATACATTGCTAAAGATACTAAGCGACCGGGCAGCCCCGTCTGCGTTGTCAAGCATTTAAAGCCAGCAAGTTCTGACTCCAAAGTGTTTGACACTGCTAGACGGCTGTTTCATAGCGAAGCTGAAACTTTGGAAAAATTGGGAAATCACGACCAAATACCTCGGCTTTTGGCTTATTTTGATGAAAATCAAGAATTTTACTTGGTACAAGAATTTGTGGAAGGGCATCCCCTTAGCGATGAATTGCATCCGAACCGTCGCTGGAGTGAAGCAAGAGCGATCGCGATGCTTCAGGAAGTTCTCGGTATCTTAAAATTTGTTCACGGTCAAGGCGTTATTCACCGCGATATTAAACCAGATAACATCATCCGTCGCTCTTCAGATGGCAAATTAGTTTTAGTGGATTTTGGGGCAGTCAAGCAATTGCGCGTATCTTCTGGGTACTCTGCCCACACACAATTGTTTACTGTTGCGGGCAATCATTCTGCTACAGTAGCTATTGGGACTCCCGGTTATATGCCCACAGAACAGGGACAAGGCAAACCCCGTCCTAACAGCGATCTGTACTCTTTAGGTATTATTGCTATTCAAGCGCTCACAGGTGTTGCTCCAATGGATTTGCAAGAAGACACCTACACGGGGGAAATCTTATGGCAGCATTTAGTTCCCGTCAGCAATAATTTTGAAGCCGTTTTAAGCAAGATGGTGCGATACCATTTTAAAGATCGCTATCAAAGTGCATCAGAAGCACTCCAAGCGTTACAGTTGTTCGCTCCGACGTCTTCGGTCCCTGTAGAATATGTTAGTCATTCTACAAGCTATCAGGCTCTCAAATATTCATCTCCTGAATCCAGACAGAAAACCATCGCTGTAGCCCCACTCAATCCTGTTGCTCGTTCGCCAATAGAAGCAGCACCTAAATCCACACCAAAAAGTTCTAATGGTAACGGACCAGATTTACTACAGCTATCAATCTTAGCTCTTTTAGCTGGAGGTGCGGCAGCAATTACCCCAACAGTAGTAAAAAATGTTCAAAATGTTGTCTCTAATTTTTCTGATAAAAGTGGTGTAGCATCATCACAAATTTGCTTGGCTGTTATTAAAGAAAATTCCAATATTCGTTCTGAACCCAGTAACCTTTCTGATAGCGTTATAAAAACTATTACAGAAGATAGTAATTTTGAAGTAACAGGTTTGCGAACAAAACGCGGTTGGGTGCAAGTTAAGCTCGATCCTAAAACTTCTGGTTGGGTGCATCCCGAAGTTATTAAAAATAATGAACTTTGGGTTGATTGCTTGCGCGACAAAGGAGTTGCTGTAAAAACAGAGGATGATGAGGATCTCATTACGGCTCGTCCCGTTCCTAAAGCCAAACCAAAACCAGTTGTAAAGCCAAGCCCTTCATCGTCGGAAGATATATTGGATAAGTTACAGGGTAAATCGACTGATGAGTCTGAGATTTTAGAACAAGCCAGAAAGAAATATGAATCTGGAGATTTACAAGGTGCGATCGCATTACTAAAATCTTTGACTTCTAACGCCCCTGCTGTCAAAGAAACAACAGAAATGATAACTCAATGGCAAAAAGATTGGGCTAAAGCAGATGCATTATTTAAAGATATTGATAAAGCACTTGCCGAACGAGAATGGGATAAAGTTTTAGGATATAAAAACGATCCGGAAAAATTACCCGATATTCAGTATTGGCGAGATAAAATTGAGCCACTCTTTAAACAAGCTACTGATAATTTAGACAAACAGGATACTACAACCAATCCTCAAGAATCAAACACTGAGCGTTAATTTTGTTAGTGGTTAGTTGTTGGTTGTTAGTTGTTAATTATTGCTTGTTTGTTATGGATTAATAATTAGAGGTTATTGATTATTAGACTACTAACCACTAACCACTAACTACTAACCATTAACCAATTAAGCTACTTTTTCACTGGTTGAGGTGGAGTTGGTCGTAGTAAACCGGCTGTGAAAAAGTAAACGCGATCGCAATACTCCCCAGAGCTAGAGCAAACAGCTTCAACTGCAACATTGGAAACATTGCTCACATCAAGTGCCAAGGTTGCTGACTGACCTGGAATGACACTTCGACTCTCCGCCTGTTGACCATCCAAGTACACTTTAACGTCAACACTTGTATTCTTTGTGCTGTTGTCGCGCATTCCAAATCCTAAATTTAAAGTTTGAAACACAGGTTGAGGCTGGTTTTCTGGCTTAATATTACAAGTAAGCGAAGCAGAGCGGGAACCCGGTCCTAGATAAAATTGACTAGTATAAACTGCTCTTCCTATAGAAACATCAAGATTTTGCTCGCGAGCAGTGCCAAGCCCACTGTTAACGCATTTGGCGTTTAGCAAAGGTACGGGGCGCTGTGCCTTTTGTGCTTGAGCGATTTCTCCAGTACTAGTGGTGACTAAGGATAAAAGTACACTAGTGGCGATCGCAGGAGCAATTAAACTAGTTTTTTGCATTTTTGTTTAGTTAGTAAATTTGTAGCAGTACGTAAAAACAAAAATAATAATAACTTGGTTTGGTTAGTTGTTAGTTGTCAGTTGTCAGTTGTCTCCTCGTTCCCAGGCTCTGCCTGGGAATGCCTTCACTCTAGGCTCCGCCTTCCGTCTTGAAATTGATACGCTCCGCAGAGCCTCGCACAATGCATTCCCAGCCTCTGGCACCGGAGCGAGAGGTAACTAACGAATGGCACCGGAGCGAGAGGTAACTAACGACTAACAACTAACAACTAACCACTAACACAGTTAATCAACTCTGACACGGAAACGAATGTAGGAGGGGTTACCACTCGAAGCACCAAAAGTGCCAAAGTTAACAATCACTGCACCCCTACTATTTGTCTGACTCAAGCACCTATTATTTGGAGGCAAAGGTGCCAGAGGAGTGAAAAATGTACCTTGGTCTGCACTAGTACCGCTACCAACAACAGCAATCGTACCGTTACTGTAACTTGTGCCTTCTGGAATTAAATCGCAGAATCTGACATCATTGGTATTTTGAGCCAGGAAGTAGATTGTGTATTCGACTTCATCACCACTTTGTAAAGGAGTTTGAAGGTCGCGAACACCACGAACTGGTTGTAACTGGTTGATATTATTGTCATCATCACCAGGTCCGTCATCAAAGGTATTGAAATTGCCACCAATGGACTGATTGTTTCTCAGTACGTTGGTAATCCGCTTGACTAAGCGTAAATTAGGTTCGCCTGCACCGACAGCAGAAGCAGCGAAACCAAAGTCTACTGTGTTCAGATTTTGACCTGCTGCTAGGGTAACGGTTTCTGGTGGAACTAGGGTGGGGGTGAAGTCAGCCGGACGACTGCTCACGGTCACTCTGTAAGTACTTGGTGGTAAGTCGGGGAACAAGTATCTACCATTTTCATCAGTCGTAGCAGAACGATTAATATCGTCAGGCGTACCAAATTGACCGTCGGGTCCTGCACCTGTCAATGTTACGGTAGCGCCACTAATTCCCCTTTCTCCAGAATCTTGAGTGTTATTACGATTTGTATCAATAAAGACAGTATCACCAATAGAACCGAGTTGTGACTGTGTAAAACCAAAATCAGCCGTGTCAAGATTTTGACCTGTGGCTAGAGTGATGGTAGCGGGTGGCGTTTGAGTTGGGTTAGCACCGCCGGGTGGATTGGAGACAACAACTCTGTAGTTTCCGGCAGTCAAATTAGGGAAATTGTATCTACCATTGCTATCAGTTGTGGTAGTACGGCTGATGTCGTCAGGTGTGCCGAACTGACCATCGGGTCCCGCACCTGTTAAAGTAACGGTACGACCACCAAGTCCTGGTTCTCCAGAATCTTGAGTGTTATTACTGTTAGTATCTGTATATACAGTATCGCCAATTGAGCCGAGTGCTTGTTGAGTGAAACCAAAATCAGCTGTATCAAAATTCTGACTGGCTCCCACGGTAATAGTCGTTGGTGGAGTTTGGGTTGGGTTGAAACCAGCCGGTGGGTTGGTAACAGTAACTCTGTAATTTCCCGGTGGTAGATTGGGTATACTGTATCTACCATTAGTATCAGTGGTGGCAGTACGGTTAATGTCGTCAGGCGTACCAAATTGACCGTCGGAACCTGCACCTACTACACTGATGTTGCGATCGCTAATCCCTGGTTCTCCCGGATCTTGAACGCCATTGGCATTAGTGTCAGTGTAAACGGTATCACCAATAGTCCCTTGTGCTAACTGGGTAAAGCCAAAATCAACGGTGTTGATAGTTTGACCTGCCGTTAGGTTAACAAGGTTTGGCTGAGTCAGTGTTGGGTTAAAACCAGCAGGTGGGTTGTTAACAGTGACTCTATAAGTTCCTGGGGGTAAGTTGGTAAAACTGTAATTCCCGTTGTTATTGGTTGTTGTGGTTTGGGACGTATCATCAGGTGTTCCAATTTGACCGTCAGGACCTGCTCCTGTGAGAACGAGGGTGATGTTGGGAAGCCCAGGTTCTCCTGGGTCTTGAACGTTGTTACCGTTAGTATCGGTAAACACTGTGTCCCCGATTGTCCCACCTGCTCCTTGCTGAAAACCAAAATCAACGGTGTTAATTGTTTGACCAGCTGCTAAAGTGACAGGGTTGGGCTGAGTTAAGGTGGGGGTAAAACCTGCTGGGGGGGTGGTAACAGCGACTCGATAAGTCCCTACAGGTAAATTCGTAAAACTATAGATACCAGTGTTATTGGTAGTAGTGGTTTGAGTTGTATCGTCTGCTGTACCCAATTGACCGTCAGTCCCAGCACTCGTTAAAGTGAGGGGGACGTTGGCAATACCTACTTCCCCAGGATCTTGAACGTTGTTACCATTGGCATCGTTGAAAACAGTATCGCCAATTGTACCCGTTGCCCCGGTTGGCGTGCAAATTTGTAATCTTGTAAGACCAATGGTTTCATCTTGTAAGGGATTACCGAATTCTGTTCCCGGTTGATAGGTAATTTGAATTCGATTCACCGGATTGGCGATCGCAACTGAGAGATTACCAAAGGATTCTGTTGTTAAAGCATTCTCATTAATACCTTCTGCAAGGTTGCCAGTCACTCTAACGTATTGACCGGGGGATACCAGGTTGACCCCAACAGCTGTGTTGCCGTTGAATGCGTTGACTGTAACTCTATCTTGATATATGAATTCTCTACCATCAATAGTGTCACGCGCACCATCTCGGTCAATATCTAAAAGGGTCAAGGGTGAAGCTAGCGTAATTGGTTGTGAAAAGTTAATGGTGAGCGTTGCACTACTGCCCACAGGTGCTGGCGAATTGAGTGGAAGACCTATATTAAACCTCAGATTTGGTCCGGGAAGACCACCATAGACATCATTGGTAATTAATGTTTGATTTGGATCGATAACTTGACCGGGAGCGCTTTCGGTAAAGCTAATAGTGGCATTAATTCCATTAATAGTTAGGTTTTGACCAGTAATTCCTGCCAAGTTGTTAGCAGGATTCCAGTTGAGTGTTTGTGCTGTTGTACCAGCCGGACAACTTGTTGCTTGTGCTAATACCTTTCCACCTCCCGAAATACTTCCCAATAAGGGAACTTGTGGCACTGTGAAAAGTAAGGTCAGTAGTGTTTGTTTAAATGTTAAAAACCGAGGGGAAGCTAGTAATTTGTAATTCGTATTTTGTAATTCGTAATTATTACTCCATGGAAGTTTCAGGAGTTTTGAATAAAGTCGCAAAGCTGTTTGTTTCTTTTTCATAACTAAAGTTTGTTGCTCTGTACTTCAAAGAATTAATTAACAATTCATTCGTAATTCATAGTGAAAAATTCAATTACGAATTACGAATTACGAATTACCGATTATTGCGTCGTCGTTCGATTTGTAAATCTTGCTCTTGCTCTTCAATGATGAGTTCGACTCCTCTCACATCTCTGAAGATAATTTCGACTCGACGATCGCGAGCGTAATCAACAACACCTGTACCGCCAGGAACTTTCCTTCGACTTTCACCAAAGGAACGGATGGTCATCCTTTCTGGTTTAATGCCCTTGCGTAATAAATAATTTCTGACAGAGAGCGATCGCCGTCTTCCTAGGGCTTGGTTGTAAGCATCGCTAGCACGGGGATCTGTGTGACCTTGTAATTCAATGACGATGAAAGGATACTGTTGCAGAACTTCTGCCACGCGATCGAGAACTGCTGCACTCTCTTGACTAATAAAGGATTTGTCAAGTGCAAAGTGAACGTTTCTCGGTACTTGTATCCTTATTGGTTCTGGTGGTGGTGGTGGTTCTGGTGGTGGTGGTGGTTCTGGTGGTGCGGGGCGAGATGTACACTGCGGAGGCAGCGCGTTGCGGGGGTTCCCCCCGTTGAAGCGACTGTCGTGAGGTTGAATTCTCTGGGGTTTTGGCTCTGGGGTGGCGTTAGTCGCAGTTCCTCTCTCCCCAATAAATGCCGCAACAGCAGGTTCGGAGGTTCCGTATCTGGGGTCAGTTGCGATCGCGCTGACAATCTCCCCATTTTGTAAATTTTCTACTGTAATACTAAACTTGCCTTTTTCGTCAACTTGTGCATTCCCTAAAGGTTCTCTTAAAGCCCCATAACCGGGTTCGTAGAGTGCTTCCCTACCTGTTTGATAATCGTTCAAACGGTAAATTGTCACGGACGAACCGGGGTCAGCCTTTCCTTGTAAAGTGACGCTATTACCAGTAGGAACAAACGTTCTTGTGGCAAACTCAGGAGCGTTAATTGCCGCATTGCCTGTATCTAATCGGCGATTGGGAGAATTACGTCGGGGATTGGGACCGTCACCTCTTTGAAAATCGCTGACATCCAGATTTCCTTGGGTATTGAGGTCAATGCTCAACCCTTCCAATGCTGCAAATTTGTTGTCAGTAATGACATTGCTCTTAGTATTCGGGAAAGCCGACACCACAACGCCCGGTCCGGTTTGATAGTCAATTTCGTTACCAATTACTTGATGGTTGCTACCCATCAAATAGACTGCTGCTCTTCGCAAACGCCTACCGTTATAAGTGATGCGGTTATTCCTAATTTGAACATCCCCTTCTGGTTTAAACAAATACACACCAGCGCCATCGTTAGCACAAATTAAATTGCCAACAATCTGGGATTTATTCACCACACCTTCAAAACGCAAGGCATCTGGCATTCCTGCTAGTCCGTTACCGACAATAATATTTTCACTAACTACCGTATTTTCAGCACGAACAGAGGTAATAATAGCACTACCTTCATGATAATAAATACGGTTACGACGAATTGTTGCCCCTTGAGAGTTAAAAACATAAACTCCAAAAGCTGAGGTTGTCTCTGGCAATTTTTCATCCAAAGTTAACCCCAACCAGTTGTTTTCGATCGTAACGTTTTTTGGAGGAACGTCTTTTTCGTAAAACGGAAAATCATCATTTGGGGGTTGCTGTTGGCTGGTATTTGGAGGTGGGAGACGATGGGAAATAACTATATCCCCTGGTGGGGTAGTGAGAGTAGCTGGCTTGGGTATGCCATCATATACCAGTAAATTGCCCAGTTGCTGCTTAACGGGGCTAGCGTTAAAACCGTAGATATTTAAACCCCGAATAGCGATGCCATCAGCAACCACTGTTAAACCGCGAAAAATTTCCCGTTCGGGTGCGGGAGTAATCGTCACCACAGGAATGGGGATAGCAATTTCAGCAGTCGCCGAACCCGAAGCATCGTATCCGGGTTGAGTTGTACCATCAATCGCTAATCCAGGAGCAGCTAAATCGGGCAGTTGTTTCTGTAACTGGATGGCAGTAGCGCCCCCAGAAAGATTAAACTCAATGCGAGAACCGCCACCGCTTGCTGGTTGGATTTGCGCTTTTTCTACACTACTCAATTGCTCGGTAGAAAGCGTACCGTTAGCCAGTTCGATAGCTTCCCGTAAAGTTAGCTGCTCGTCAGCCTTAACATCGCCATCTTGATTGCTGTTAACAACAATTCTGAGAGATGCGACAGGACTCGAAGTCCCCTCTGGGGATGGTGGGGCAGTAGGAGAGGGGGCTGTTTGTGAAACATTTCCCCTTGTCCTCTGCCCGTATGCAATACCCGAAGGTAAAAGACAAAGGGCAATGGGTAATAAATAAACCTTACTCTTGAACATCACTTCTCTCCACCACTTAACCTGCGAAAAGCTGATAGCTTTCTGAGGGAATTAATTAGCTTGATTGTGGACTTTTGGAACTCCGTGTTTTGCGGAACCGCTAGTGCTTGAGCTTGTTTCAAACGCTCAATCAGGTTTTTAGAGGGGAGTTGAGAATTTTGCCTCATTCTTCTTCCCCATGCCTGATTCCCCGTTCCCAATCCCCTATTGCTAATTTCCGACTCTTGCTGTTGCTTGGGTACGGGTTTTTGTAATCCAAAGCCACCCAAAAGTTCATTCAGTTTGAGGCTGATATTGACGTAGAAACCTCCTTCAGAGCGGTAACCACTAAAATCACGGTCATAGTCCACACTGCCAAAGCTATAACCCACACCTAAGCGCAGATCGGGTGTTAGGTAATACCCACCTTCTACGGCAACACCAAACTGATTATAATCCGATCCACTGTCAAAGCTTTGACCTATCCAACGTCCTTCTACAGCTAAATCGGTTCGGTAACCGAGTCGGTAAGTGGCTCTAAGCTGTGCTAACTGGGTGTCACTATCGTTGGTCTGGTCGTTTGAGAGATCGCCGCTCGTTGCTAAGCGGAAAGCGTACTTACCATAGAATTCCCACCGCCAGTTAGGAGCATAGATTCCTTCCCCTGAAAGTACGTGAGCGTTTGAGTTACGATCGGTGTTAAATTCTGGGATTGAACCGTAGTTTTGACGCCATTCGTACTTCAGCAATCCATTGAATTTATCGCTGCTTGGATCTCGATAAGCTAGACCTACTCTCAGGTTGATAGCGTCTCCCAAATCGTCCACTCTGCCCACAAATCCAGAAGTGTTAGAGCCAGGGAGATACACCGGAATATTTGCTCCACCTGCTTGTTGAAAGCGCACGAGGGCTGTAAGGGCGGGTGAGAGTTTGCCTGCTGCTGCTGCTGTGATAACGAGGTTATCATCATCATCCCCATCGCGATATTCAAACTTGGCACCAGCTTTAAAGTTGGGATTATCGCTGTAATCCAATCCTACGCTGTAAACGCTACCCGCAAATAGCCCTAGGGAAGCCGTGTTGGAACCCACAACAGAGGTTTGGAATACACCGCCTGCGGCATTGTTATCAAAGATGTTCTTGAAGACGTATTGGTAACCTACGCTCAGTTTCAAGCCAGGAGCAATGCGAGCACCATGATTGATTCCTACAGCACCTTGTCCTTGTAAGCCGTTGAATCCAGATAAAACTGAGTACTGACCGCTCAGGATTGTATCATCTGAAAATTTGTGCTCGACAATCGTGTCTAATGAGGTGATAGAGTTGCCACGTAATACGCTGCTGTCATCGTAAAACTGGTGTGCTAGTCGGAATGTAACTCCTGGATAAGCCTTCCAGTCTAGTGCCAGAGTTGTTCTGTTGGGATAGAGTGGGTCGTTATCGTCCAAATTCAATTCATTTTGCGCTTGGAAGGTCAAAGATTGAGTGAGTGGAAGCTTGAGCCGAGAAACTAATTGGCTAGCATCGCCTTCAAATTGGTCGCCTACACGGTCATCGCGGGAACGGTTGACATATTCCAAACTGAAATCGGAAAGGCGACCAATAAATTTAAATTTTTGTAAAATTCCAGCGCGGATGGTTTCTAGTTCGTTGTTGACTCTAGAACCAAAACTGGCGGCTGGTGGTTCTGGATTGAATACGTCAAAAAACGGTGTAGCACCTAAGGAACGCCCGAAGTTCTCTTCGTAGTCGTATGCGGCTGTCAGGAAGGTGGTATCGGTGACTCTTGCTAAAAGAGAGCCTCCATAGCGTGTTTGTCCTGCTGTATAGCTAAAGGTGGCGTTGTTTGAGAAATCTTCGTCAGAAGAACGATAATAGGCTCTTGCTTGAAGGCGATCGCCAATATTACCAATGGCTTCCAATCTATAAGCATTACCCGTTCCATCTCCTCCACTGAGGAGGCTACCGCTAGAGCGAGCAAATTCCCCAATAATTTGACTGCCATTTCCTAAAGAAACAAGAAAATCCGCTCCATACAGTTCAAAGTCTTGACCATCTTGGTATTCTCGCAAGTAACTACCACCCAGGAACGTTTTA
The DNA here is from genome assembly GCF_045865695.1 of Scytonema hankhaensis NUACC26. Lineage (NCBI taxonomy): Bacteria > Bacillati > Cyanobacteriota > Cyanophyceae > Nostocales > Scytonemataceae > Scytonema > Scytonema hankhaensis. The sequence goes on along the minus strand of NZ_BAACAP010000250.1, from coordinate 1,388 downwards.
TTATCTGTTTCCTGAGAAACGTTGAATTGTACCCGCCCACCAAGAAGAGTAGACCTTTCCCTTCCTTCGTCCGGTTGGTAGGAGATAACAAGCCGCCGCACTTTAGTGGGACCAAAAGGCTGTGTTGCTATGGCCAATCGGGAGTTATAAAGCTTAACTGTTCCTCGGTAATAGTCAATTTCGTAATCGCGAGCGCGAAAGAGTTGTTTGCGGTTTAAGACTGTACCGGGACGGTTAATCTCTTCTTCTTCTAAATAAACGCTTTCACTACCAGGAAGCACCAAACGCCGTGACAAGAAGTAGTCACCACTTGTACCGTCAGGCACGATAATATCTCTGACATAGCCTTCTATGTTATTGGCGTATAAACCTGTTATTTGAACGGGACCAAAGCTGTAGTTTCCCTTGAAGCCGTGTAGTTGGCGGTTTGTAGCCGTATACAGTTGGGAAGTTCTAGCAAATTCTTCAGTGTTGTAGTCCCCCCACATGGCATAGTCAGGATCGGCTCCTGTCACGGGGCTGCTGCGCTCAAAGCGAAGATAAACACTGTCTATTGACGGGGCTGTGGAAGTAACGGTAGAACTGTCACCGTAAACGGGATATTGTTGTTCGCAAAATTGATCTGGTTTGCCAAATAAGCGCACATTGCCTTCGCAATCTTCATTAAGAGGGCGATCGCTGTTATATGCTCCTGTAAACAACCAATCTCCGACTTTACCCGTAGCAAAGACGGCTGCATCTAAATCTACCTCTGTTCCTTCATCCAAATCTTCTGGAACAAATTCGCGAAAACTCCCCCAGTAATTTGTGCCACGAGCGCCTATCCGTAAATTCACTACCCCAGTTGCCAATGAAGGGCGCAAGTAGGTTGTAAATTCTACCTGTGTATATGCTTCAATCGGGGTATTTTTGAACTTTTGAATGACTGAATTGTCTGTTTGTTGGGGAAAATGTGTATCGTTTAAAACACCTCTTTGTCCAAAAAACGGTGAATCTTTGATGACATCCCTGTCTCTTCGGAAGGGATTTTGTGTCCTTATACTTTCTACCGCCGCCCGCACGCGAACTTGTTGAGGTTTGATATCAGATTGCAAAGTGGCTGTAAATTCTCCACCACGTGCTATTACCTGAAACCCCCCTTGGTCTTTATCTTGGTCAGCGCCTATAAATTTACCCGCACTAGATGTCAGGGTAACTACTATATCCTCACGGATAATTTGACCGTTTTCATCAGTCACCTGTCCCGTGAATCTGATAGTAGAACGTCCATCTGCCTGAACTCGCGGATCTCCAACAGGTACAATATCAATTTTTATCTTGTCACCAATGACTTCTGAGGGAGTGGAGATTGGGGCTTGGGGATTGGGGATTGGGGATTGGGGATTGGG